>JBKACM010000100.1:0-8698 GCA_046269335.1 Alphaproteobacteria bacterium
GTGATCACGGCCGCTCTTCATCGCCACCGGACCCCCGGTACGGCGAACCACGATCACGCTGTCCACCGAAGAACAGGTCTCCAGCGCCTTGTCCGTGTTCAGCTTCAGGGGCACCGGGCGCCCGCCCCTCAGTCCCTCATCGGCGGTGATCACCATCTTGGACTTGCAGTCCTCGATGCGCCCACCCAGGGAATCCGGAGAAAATCCGCCAAACACCACCGAATGGACGGCACCGATGCGGGCACAGGCCAGCATGGCGACGGCGGCCTCCGGAATCATCGGCAGGTAGATGGCCACCCGGTCACCCTTTCCGACCCCCAGGGTCTTCATGGCGTTGGACAGCCGGCATACCCGCTCGTGCAGATCGCGATAGGTGATGTGGGCACTTTCCTCCGGATTGTCGCCCTCCCACAGAATGGCAGTCTGATCCCCCCGCTTGGCCAGGTGACGATCCAGGCAGTTGGCGGAAGCGTTCAGGGTTCCATCATAAAACCAACGGATATGAAGATCGGAGGCCTTGAAGCTGCAATCCCGCACCTTGGTATACGGCCGGATCCAGTCGATCCGGCGGCCATGTTCCGCCCAGAACCCGTCCGGGTCCGAAATGGAGCGCTCGTACATCTCCTTGTATTTGGCGTCGTCAACCCAGGCGCTGCTGGCAATGGCCGCTGGCGGCGGAAACAGGTGAGATTCACTCATGGACGTTCGTCCCCCTTCAAGATGTGAACTGTATGCCGTTTGGTCCGGTCTTGGCTGAGCACCGATATAGCGTGATCCTGGGATCGCGGTAAAGTGTCCGAATGAATGCAAAAGAGAAAATTATCCGGGGACATTAGAGTCCCGCCATCACGGCCCTTTCCAATCCGTGGGTCATCTGCGACATTGCTGCCTCCATCCGTTCAGGCCAATGGGGATTTCCGTGAAGGACGTTCCGAAAGAGACAGCTTGCGACGTGGCCGTCCCCCACACAGCCGCCATGGGCTGGCCGGGGTTGGCCCTGGTCGTCGACCGCGACGGAGGCATCACGGCCAGCAACGGCCGTAACGATGCCCTGGAGTCGATCCTGCGGGAACGCCCGGAACTTCTGGCGTATGAGCTTTTCCAGCCATCGACGGAATCGGAAACGGCACGACCCGCCTTCATCGCCGTACCTCGCGACAAGGGTCGCCAGTCCCTGGAGCTGACCATTCTCCCGCTCCGGCAGGGTGGGAACCTAGTTCTGGTCCGAGACGTCACGCTGGAGGAGAATCTGCGGGCCGCCCTGATGGAATCCCGGCAGCGTTACAAGGATTTCGTGGAAATCTCCAACGACTTCGCCTGGGAAACCGACGAACAGGGGAGATTCGTGTTCGTCTCGCCCCGTGGTGCCCTGGGGTACTCTCCGGACGACCTGGTCGGTCGCGACCCCGACCAGTTTCTCATCACGATGCCCACCGAGGCGAGCTCTTCCCCCTTCGCCACCGAGATATCGGTGGAAGGGGCGGAGGTGTGGATGCGTACCGCCCAGGGGACCCGGGCCTGCCTGATTCTGGCGGCGGCACCGCTGCTGGGACCCGATGGCACCTGGCAGGGCGCGCGCGGCGTATGCCGGGACGTCACGGAACTCTATCTCCGGGATACCGCGCTGGCTCGGGCCCGCAACCATGAAAGACTGCTTACCCACATCGTGCGGACCTTCCGGGACGAGGTCAACCCGGATCGGATGCTCACCGTTGCCGCATCGGCGCTTCTCAGCGGCTTTGGTGCCGACGGCTGCCAGATTTTCGGGGCCAAGCCGGAAGTGGAATCGCACGGGACGGAACCCGATCCCGTCTTCGTCCAGCCGATCCTGGTGCTGGAAGCCGCAATCGGCGAAGGGGGAGACGAGGACGGGGTCCTGGCCAGGGTGGACCTGGCCCGGGCGGAAGCTCTGGGGCCGGATCACTTCACCATGGACGGGCGGGTCGCCATGGCGGCAGCTACCCATTTCCGCCAGCGGGTGAATGGTGCCGTCTGCCTGTGGCGGGACAGAAGCCGTGGGGAATGGAACGACGAGGAGCGAAAGCTGTTTGCCGATATCCTCCTCCAGATCGGGGTCGCCAATGAACAGGTTGCCAATCACCGCTGCATTCTGGCCCTGTCCCGCACCGATCCGTTGACAGGGTTGTTCAACCGCCGTGCCTTCTATGGCGAGCTGGAGAGGCGATTC
This sequence comes from Alphaproteobacteria bacterium, assembly GCA_046269335.1. Classification (GTDB taxonomy): domain Bacteria; phylum Pseudomonadota; class Alphaproteobacteria; order Rhodospirillales; family Rhodospirillaceae; genus JADFXL01. The sequence continues at coordinate 2,189 of JBKACM010000100.1, forward strand.
CTGCGCCAGGTACACGAAAACAAACCGGCGGCACTGATTTTCGTGGACCTCGACAATTTCAAGCATGTCAACGACATCCACGGCCACCGGGTCGGGGACGAGGCGTTGTTGAAGGTCCGGGATTTGATGCTGGCCCACACCCGACCGGTGGATCTGGTGGCCAGACTGGGCGGTGATGAATTCGCGATGTGGATCGAGGGAGCCGACCGCGCGATCGCGGAGAGCCGCTCGATCGCCCTCCTGAACAGTGCCCAATCGCTGGTTCCGTATTCCGGCTCGTCGGAACACCCCCTTCACATGTCCCTGGGGGTTGCCATATACGACCCGACCCGACCGGAAAATTTCCAGGACCTGTTGCACCGCGCCGACAACGCCATGTATACCGCGAAACGGGACGGAAAGGGTATTTGCCGCTTCGCGTCGCCTCCCGAGACCGGCCCTTAGGACCAGGGAAATGTCGACACTTTCATACCAGGAGGCCAAGGACAGGGCTCAGCACGGCTCATCCGAGGCGCGCCGCGAGCTGGCGGCCAGAACCGATCTGCCGCCGGAGCTTCTGTTCTTTCTCGCCGGCGACCCGGACGTGAGCGTGCGCAGACGAATCGCCGCGAACAGTTCGACGCCGCTTCAGGCCGATCTGGTGCTGGCTGCCGACGCCGACATCGACGTGCGCCAGGATCTTGCTCTCAAAGTCGTCCGGCAACCGCTGGACCGCCAGCGGCGGATGGTGCAGCAGGTTCTGGAAGTATTGGCTCGCGATCGGTTGCCGCAGGTACGCCGGATCCTGGCCGAAGCCCTGAAGGACGTCGTCAGCGCCCCGCCCGAGGTGATCCGCAGGCTGGCCCATGACGCGGAACTGGCGGTGGCGTCGCCGGTTCTGGAATTTTCTCCGGTCCTGACCGACGACGATCTACTGGAAATTATCAGCGCCCCGACCGTGGCCGGTGCCCTGTCGGCGATATCCCGCCGGGCCAATGTCAACGAGCGGGTATCGGACGCTATCATCACCAGCAACGACATCGAGGCGGTAGCGGTGCTGCTGGGCAATCCCAGCGCCCAGATCCGGGAGGAGACCCTGGACGCCCTGGTGGATCGGGCTCCCGGCGTGCGGGCCTGGCACGAACCTCTGGTCCGGCGAACGGCCCTGCCGTCCCGCGCCGTGCGGCAGCTTGCCACTTTCGTTGCCGACAACCTGCTTGCGGTGTTGAAACAACGTTCGGACCTGGACCCCCAGACGGCGGCGGAAATCGCGCGGGTCGTCCAGAAACGCCTGGAGGAGCAGGCGTCGCGGGACCCCGCTGACGATGCGGTGTCGATGGCCTTGCACCAGGCAAGGGGATTGAGAGCTTCCGGCAATCTTACCGAAATTGTGGTCGCGAACGCTCTGGAAACCGGAAGACTGGATTTCGTCGTCGCCGCCCTGGCGGTATTGACCGAGATCGAGGTGCAGGACGTGGACCGCATCCTGTCCTCGCACAGCGCAAAAGACGTGCTGGCCCTGGTATGGTGGGCCCGCCTCTCGCCGGAATTGGCGATCAAGGTGCAGCTTCGCCTGGCCCACATCCCACCAGATGAAGTCATACGTCCCATACTCCCGGGGAAGTATCCCATCCGCAATGACGAAATGGCGCTGCACCTTGCCGCCTATGTCATGGGAAAGGCCGGTGGCCCCGAGTAGTTTGCCTTTCAAGGGAGTTTATGCAAAGCTATGAAGGTTACGGTCGGAATCGTAAGTTTTCATGATTTTCCGCAGGAGCCCACATGGACCCCGTCCGCAATCCCTTCGCACCAGGAGCGGGAACGTCTCCGCCTGAGTTGACGGGTCGCGGCGATATCCTGGAGAGGGCGCGGATCACCCTGGGTCGGATACTCATTGGCAACCCCTCCAAAAGCCTCATGATTGTCGGCCTGCGCGGCGTTGGAAAGACGGTCCTTCTCAACAAGATCCAGGAAATGGCGGAAAAGAAGGGTTACGAGGCGTTTCTCGTGGAAGCGAACGAGGGAAAAGCCCTGCCCGCCCTCCTGTTGCCACCCCTGCGCCGGATACTTCTTTCTCTCGACCGCCGGGCTCAGGTCGATGACCTTGTGAAGCGTGGCCTGCGCGTTCTTCGAAGTTTCGCAAACAGCGTCCATCTCACCGTGGGTGAGATCGATGTCGGCATGGATATGGAACCGGAAATCGGCGTCGCGGACAGCGGAGACCTGGACGCGGATTTGCACGCCTTGATCATTGCGATCGGTGAAGCGGCACGCTCGCAGAAAACGGCCATCGCCATCATGATCGACGAACTCCAGTACCTGAAGGAAAGTGAGTTCAGCGCCCTGATCAAGTCACTCCACTACGTCGCGCAGAAGAATCTTCCCGTCACCATGATCGGAGCCGGTCTGCCTCAGCTCGTGGGACTCTCCGGTCGGTCCAAGTCGTACTCGGAACGTCTCTTCGACTACCCAGAGGTCGGGGCGTTGGCCTTCGAGGACGCCCGTGCGGCCCTTGTCGAGCCGGTACGGCGGGAAGGAGCGGATTTCGACGAGAACGCGGTCGAGGAAATATTCCACATCACGCAGGGATACCCCTATTTCCTCCAGGAGTGGGGGTATCACGCCTGGAACGTATCGGAGAAGGAACACATCGAAGCCAGTGTGCTGAAGCGGGCGACCGAATCCGCGATCCGGAGTCTGGACGAAAGTTTCTTTCGCGTGCGGTTCGATCGCCTGACCCCCCGCGAGAAGGCATACATGCACACCATGGCCAGGCTCGGACCCGGACCTCACCGGTCCGGCGATATCTCCGAGGAGATGGGGGTAGGCGTAAAGAGCGTGGCTCCCGTGCGGGGTTCTCTGATTGCCAAAGGCATGGCGTACAGCCCCGCCCATGGGGATATCGCCTTCACGGTTCCACTTTTTGATCAGTTCCTGCGACGCACCATGGGGTAGGGGTCAGGGACTTTCCGCCACCAGGGACCGCCGTTCTTGAAGCTGCCACAGGAGAAGCCCCGGCAGACCCAGCACGAAATCCGGAAAGCGCCGCACCAGCGACAGGGTCAGAGCCACCTCCGGCCCCATCCCAAGCGCCACCCCCAGGGCAAGATAGCCGCCCTCCTGCACGCCGGCGGCCCAGGGAACGGCGAAGGAAACGTTGCGAACCGCGAACACCACCGCCTCCAGCGCCAGTACCGGAACGTAGTCCATCGGCTGCCCCATCATCCGCAGCGCCAGCCAGGACTCGGCGACACCCACCAGCCAGGCAAGCAGGTGAACGCCAAAGCCACCCGCCAGCCGCCACCGCTGGCCATAGACCCCATCCAGGGCCGAGCGCAACCCGGAGCCTCCACACAGCCAGGCTTCCCACACCGGACCTGACACGAGGCGGGCAGCCAGGGTCTCCACCACCGCCAGCAGGCGGGGATGCTGGAGCAACCACAGACCCAGCACCATCAGGACCGACAGGACCAGGGCAACCCAGGCCCACCAGCCGGCAGCCCCGGGTATGCTGAGAAACAGGGCGGCAATGCCGAGCAGGGTAAATACCGCCTGACTGGCCATCTCCACGGTAAGGTCGGCGACCATCGTCGCCGCTGCCATCGACGGCGTCAGACCGCGGAGCGCAAGCATTCGCGCGCCGACGATTTCGCCGCCAGCCGGCAGCACGGCGATCACCCCCGACACACCGTCCCGTCCGAGCCTGGCCCCGAGGCAAGCCGAAAACGGCAGGGCATGGGAAGGAGGCACCAGCAGCCACCAGCCAAGCGCGCACAGAAGCACCGGAAGAAGACGGAACAGGGCGAGCGCCGCCACCCCTCCCCAGCCGATGTCGGCGATGGAGGCACGGATCTTCTCCGGATCGAAATTGACCGCCAGGGCCACGATAACGGCGACCCCCAGCACTCCGGCGATGAGGGCGGAACGGTTCAGAGCCAAGCGACCCGCCCCCTACTCGACAACGGCGGTGGCCGGCTCTTGACAGGCCGATCCCGTCTCCAGAGACGTCTCGGAAACCATACCATCCGCACGAAGTTTTGACTTCGTGCGGAGCGGGTTCCGCTCAGACGCCGCGCGGGCTTGATACCAACGGTACGAGTCAAGGCCTCGTACCGTTGGTATCAGGCGTCCCTCAGCCGTAATCCGATACACCCGCCCCCTCCAGGTTACCCGCTGGCCCAGCAGACTGACCGCCCACACGGCAAAGCACAGGCATTCCCGCACAGGCACCAGCCAGGGTGAGAACGGCGACGCCGACAGGACGAAACGGCGACGGACAACCTGGTGGAGCACGACACGCAGCCCGACATAGGCCGATACCAGAACCAGAGTGAGGGAGGTCGGGACCAGAAACAACGGCACCAGCAGCAACGGCAGGGGGAAGGTGATTACCGACAGCGCATGGTCGGCGGCCCGACAGGCCCGTACCGTTCGACCCCAGCGCACCTCATGGGAAATCAGGCCGCGAAGATCGGCCTCCTCCACCATGGTCTCGACGGCATGGTGCGACAGCCGAACCTCCCAGCCGGCACGGCGCACCAGCCGGCCAAGCCGATTGTCCTCCGCCAGATAGTCAACCAGGGCCTCGAAGCCACCCGCTTCCGCCAGGGCACGGCGGCGCAACGCGATCATCGGGCCGAAACAGCCGTCGACACCGTTCAGTGCCTCATCCACCAGCGCCGAGGGCAGAAACCAGTCGTTGATGAACAGCCCCCCCAACCTTGCCGCATGCCCGGCGGCGGGCACCCCCTTGTAGAGACAGGAGACGGCACCGACACGGGGATTCTCCAGGGAGTCCACCACCGTCGCCAGGGCTTGACGGCCGACCCGCACGTCGCTGTCGGCGACAACCAGAACGTCATGGCGACAGGCCGGCAGCATGTTGAGCAGATTGCTGACCTTCAGGTTGGGGCCATGAATGCGGGCATCCACCACCAGCGTGATGTCCCGGTCGGGGAACTCCGCCCGTAGCCGGGCCACCACCGACACCGCCGGATCGGAAGCCTCGCGCACGCCGAAAACGATCTGGAAATCGGGATACTCCTGGTCCACGAACGACCTCAGGCATTCGTAGAGCCTGGGCTCCCCCCCACAGAGCGGCTTCATCACCGAAATGGCCGGGCGATACTGCCCATGTGCATGGGCAAGCTCTCGAAAACGGCGCACGTGAAAAATTGCCAGGAGGACATAGGCGATACCGGCCGCCGCCAGCAGATCCACGGAAACGGACACGACCGTCGACCAGGCCTGCACCATCATGAATGACCGCCTCCGTTCTCCGCACGATACTAAGGACCAATACGGTAGTAACTACACTACGGTGTGTTACCGTATGCTTAATTTTCCGTGCACGGGCAAACGGTCTTTTGAATTTTTCCTTACCGTGTCGCTCGTTTGACAATCCGGGTAACATCGGCGACGGTGCGCACCGTTCGCCCGTCCATACGACCCTTGCGGAAGGTAATGGCCGACAGGGCCCGTTCCGGGTCTTCCGCATCTCTGGCCAGGGACAGGATGGAGGGGATGGAGGCGTCCTCGAATGTGGCCTGCCCCACGCTCCAGGCGGTGTTCTTCACGGGCTGACCGGCGCGATGGACCTGTTCCGTGACCCGCAGGCTGGAGACGGCGACACGCTTTGCCGCGAACGGTTTTCCGGACACCGCCGCCAGGACGTCGACGCCAGTGACCTGCAACTCCCCCAGGGTGCCAAGACTGTCGATCTCCGGCTGTTTTCTGCGTATCCGCAAACCAGAGACAGCAAACGACCCCGCCCTTACGTCGGGCGTGACGGTGTCGTAGGACACTTGAATGTCCGGCGGCAAGGAGGCAATCATCAGTTCGAGCACGCCCCGAACCGTGCGATCGGCCCAATCCTCCTTGGCCGAGACCGTACCCGGACCCAATAGGCAGACACCCAGCAGCAGCGCCACCACCACCCGCACCGCCCGCATCATCGCGTTCTCCCCGTCAGGAAGCCATCAGAGCCGCCGTGATCCGGGAGCGGTCCAATCCCTTCAGACCGATGATCACCAGTTCGCTCCGCCTGGCCTCGGCCGCGTCCCACGGCCGGTCGTAGTAGCCCTGGAAGCGGGTGCCAACCCCCTGGATCACGTGGCGCATGGCTTTGCCAGGCACATCGAGAAACCCCTTGACCCGCAGAATGCCCCGATGCCGACCGACGGTTTCCGTCAGCCGATCCTCCAGGGCGGAGGGATCGGCGATGGGACCAAGCCGCACGGCGAAGCTCTCGAAATCGTCATGATCGTGTTCGCCGCTGCCGTCGTGGCAGGAGGGCCTGGCCTCCACGTCCTCTTCGGCCGAGGCCTCTAGCCCGAGGAGAACGCCAGGATCGATGCGCCCCTGGCGGGTGGGGATCACCTGAACCCCAGCCCGCACCCGGCGGCCCATCTCTCCGGCCACGGTGGTGGCGACGGCTTCGGACAGGAGGTCCACCTTGTTCAGGAGCACCATGTCGGCGCACAGGAGCTGATCGGAAAATACTTCCTCTAGCGGATTGTCGTGATCCGCCCC
>JBKACM010000101.1:0-8694 GCA_046269335.1 Alphaproteobacteria bacterium
GGTTGACTAGGTGCAATTGATCCTAAACCTTGTGCTCTTTGAGGTGGTTGTGTTTGGTCAGTGCCTTTTATTTGTCTAACGATAGCCGCCTCAATAGGATTTTGTGGTTGATAGTTAGGGTCTTGTTGTAATTTATTAGTTACTTGAGAAATAATACTTCCACCTGAGCTATCTGGGGTTGACATAGCTGCAGCCGCATTTTGAGCCGGCATTGTTTGTCCTGACGTTGCAGGAGTATTTACTGCTGGAGCTAATGATGCAATTCCTATAGATTCATTAATTGGTGTAATTTCGTCTGTAATGCCTCCGTCTGCAAAACTTACTGGTCCGCCCACCCTTGGCTTGCGCGCGAACGATCGCGCGGGCGCTCAATGCGCCATTCCCAGACCGTGATGAGTCAAGCTCATCTCGGTCTGGTATCAGGTGGCCCGAAGCCCGACAGGCTCGGGAATTCCGTAACACCGCCCGGCCGATGAACATGACCTCTGGGTCCGTTCCTGCCGAGACGGCGACCCTCAGGCGGCCGCGCGGCTCAGGCACCGCATGGCCATGAAAAAAGCCGAGACCCCGCTGGATCCCGGCTTTTTCGACCCGTGCCCTGGACCTATTTCAGGACGATTTCCACCCGGCGATTCTGGGGCTCGCGGGCTCCGTCGGCGGTCGAGACCATCGGCGTGGACTTGCCCTTGGCGGTGATGGCAATGTCCCGCGCGGAGACGCCAAGACGCACCAGTTCGGCCTTGACCGCGTCCGCCCGCTTCTGGGACAGGGTCATGTTGTACTTGGCCGCACCGGACAGGTCGGTGTGCCCGGTCACGTCGATCTGGGTGGAATGGACCTTGCCCACATTGGTGGCGGCCGCGGCGATGATCTTCCGGGCCTCCGGCGTCAGGACCGCGCGATCAAAGTCGAAGAACACCAGATAGTTGCGGGCCACCGGTTCCGGAGCCGGCGGCTCCATGGCCCGCACCACCGGTGACGGGGCCGGGGCCGGCGCGGCGGCAGGCGGCGGTGGTGGCGGGGCGCTGCCAAACAGATAACGAACGCCGAGAACCACGTTGTGGGAGCCGTATTCGCCGTCGATGGCGACCCCGGAGCCGGTACGCAGACCCGGGTCCGGCGTGCCGAGGTAGCGGTAATCGGTAAACAGGCTCACCGCGTCGGTCACCTTCAGGCTGGTACCGAGAATGCCCTGATAGGCGAACAGGTGGTCGGACTTGTTGATGGTCGAATTGTTGACCGGGTTGACCCCCCGGAAATCCACCTTGGCCCCGCCGACGCCGATACCGACATAGGGCGTGAGGATCGTGCCGGTGTCGATATCATACAGACCATTGAGCATGATGCTGCTGGTATGGACGCGGCCGTTGACCCCGGCGGTACTGTTGGCGAGCTTGTCCACCGCGTTGGAACGGTAGCCGCCCTCGAACTCCACCCGGAAGCCCTTATCATACTTGTACCCCAGCGTGCCCAGGCCGACATAGCCCATGTCATAGCTGGACTTGGTGTTGACGCCGTTACCCGACAGCTTGGCATCGTTGAGGAAATCCACACCCCCGGCCGCACCGACGTAGACACCGGAGGAACCAGCCATCGCCACGGCGGGCATCATGGCGACCACGGCGGCAAGCAGAAAACGAGACTTCGGTAACATTCTTGGCTCCATCCGGTTTGCGGCATCCATTCCACGGCATCCACCGCCTCCCGCCGCACCACACTCCGGAATCTCCCGGATCGGTACCCGCGACAGACGGCGTCCATCCCTGGTAAATAACCATACGATGCCGGCAATCCCTACAGAAAATCTTCAACGATCGCCACCATCTTCCTCTGTCGTGACAATTTCGCTACATCGGAGCAACATGGACACACCCGACGGGTGCTCCGCCCCGGTGGATATTTCCGGGTGAGGATCAAATTAGGACTGGCCTCGCCGTGAAACCTGCGGCAATGTACGCCACGTGACGCCATGAAGGATTCGCAGAAGTCCGGGCATGGCGTTCGGAACCTGAACCGCGGGGGGCGTGAAGACTTCGTAGTCGGCGGTCGGGCGTGGGGGAAACGGTGACAGTGTCCGCAAGAGTCGCTGGCATGGCCCGGGATAGGGGCCGATGCGGGGGGTGGCGTGGTTCGCACGGGCACACCCGCGGGAGCGTGCGGTCCGTTTGCCGGCGATGCCATTTTCCCCTTCGTTCCAGGGGAAGGGGCGACTTCGATGCGGTCCCAGGCCCATCCGATCGACACGCCGGGACCAAGCTCGGATTCCTGATCCTGGGACGACAATACGATCCACCCTGCCATGACAAAGGATGAATTGGGGACATGACGCTCTCTGCGAAACTACTTGAGACCCTGAGGGAGCGCCGCGAAAAGGTTCTGGCCGCTGGCGGCGAGGACAAGATCAAGGCGCGGCACGAGAAGGGACAGCTCAGTGCGCGGGAACGGCTCGAACGCCTGTTCGAGGCCAATACGTTCCAGGAAATGGGTATGCACATCCGCCACAGCGGCCGCCATTTCGGAATCGCCGACAAGGAGTTTCCGGCGGATGCGGTCGTGGTCGGCACCGGCTACACCGACGGCCGGCCGGTGGCGGCGTTCAGTCAGGACTTCACGGTTTCCGCCGGGACTCTGGGCAAGCGCCACGCCGACAAGATGGTCGATGTGATGAAGTTTGCCCTGAAGATGGGCATGCCAATCGTCGCCTTCAAAGACTCCGGCGGAGCCCGAATCCAGGAAGGCGTGGACGCCCTCTCCGGCTACGGCAACGTGTTCTACCAGAATGTGCTGGCGTCGGGCGTGGTGCCCCAGATTGCGGTGGTGCTGGGCCCCTGTGCCGGCGGTGCCTCGTACTCCCCGGCGTTGATGGACTTCATCATCATTTCCAAGAAACACGGCCACATGTTCATCACCGGGCCGGAAGTGATCAAGGCGGTTACCGGCAAGGCCTGCACCATGGACGAAGTGGGCAGCGCCGCGGTTCACGCGACCGTCAGCGGCAACGCTCACTTCGTGGCCGAGGATGACGAGCACGCCATCCAGATTACCCGCAAACTGCTGAGCTATCTGCCGTCCAACAATACCGAGGACCCGCCGCACCGTCCGACGCAGGACCTCTCCCTGGCCTACGACGATGGCATGGCGGCGATCATCCCTGACGACTCTTCGTCTCCGCTGGATGCGCGGCAGGTGATCGAGCGCATCGTCGATGGCGGTGAACTCCTGGAGATTCATGCCGGGTGGGCGAAGAACATCATCATCGGTCTTGCCCGTATCGAGGGCATCGTCGTCGGCATCATCGCCAACCAGCCGAAGGAGATGGCTGGGGCCCTGGACATCAACGCCTCCGACAAGGCTGCGCGTTTCGTCCGCTTCTGCAACACCTTCAACATCCCGCTGGTCACCCTGGTGGACGTGCCGGGCTTCATGCCGGGTATCGAGCAGGAGCGCGGCGGCATCATCCGTCATGGTGCCAAGATGCTGTTCGCCTACGCCTCCGCCACCGTGCCAAAGATCACCATCATCCTGCGCAAGGCCTACGGCGGTTCCTATCTCGCCATGTGCTCCCAGGAGATGGGAGCCGACCTAGTGTTTGCCTGGCCGACGGCGGAAATCGCGGTCATGGGAGCCGAGGGCGCGGTGAACATCCTCTACCGCAGCGAGATCAAGGAAGCCTCGGACCCCAAGGCTCGCCACAAGGAACTGGCGGCGGAGTATCGGGCCGAGTTCGCCTCGCCGTACCTCTCCGCTTCCCAGGGCTACATCACCGACGTGATCGAGCCGGGGGAGACTCGTGGTATCGTGGCGCTGGCCTTGCGCAAGACCTTGAACAAGCGTGAACTTCGCCCGGCGAAGAAGCACGGCGATATCCCGTTGTGAGATCCGGGGAAGCTCTGGTCTTGGGACGAGGGAGGCGAGGTGGGATGGTGGTGCGTGTCGCCATTATCCCGCCGGAGCCGAGACGGGGAGAGGGAATATGGAAATAAGCGGAATGATGTATGGCCTGACCATCGTCGCCGCCGTGGCCGCCGGGTACATGATACGGGGCAGCGGTGCTGGGGGCGGGGCCGAAAGCCACGGAGCGGCGGGAGCCTCGCCGAAGGCGGGGGCGGCCCCTGCTTCGGCGGCGGTCGGATTGGACGGTGGTGAGATCGCCGCCATCGCCGCGGCGGTCTACGCGGTTCTGGGATCGCATCGGATCGTTCGCATCGAGTCGGCTGGAGGAAGCGGTTGGGTGAACGAAGGGCGCATGATGCACCACGCCAGCCACTCGCTTTCCAGGCATACGGCACAGCACTGATACCGCCCGGCAGATGTGCCGACCCGTTGGGTCGGAGCTTGCCGAGACGGTGACGCTCAAACGCCGCGCGGGCTCGTACCGGCCGGCCTGTGGGTCTCAAGTCAAGGGACGGCCGGCATGGTGCCTGCACACGGTTCGCACACGGGCATAGTTCAACAAGGGACTGTTACTCATGCTGAAGAAGTTTAGGATTTCGGTCGACGGCAAGCCCTATAACGTAGTCGTCGAAGATGTGTCGGATGGTCAGGCCGCTCCCGCGGCAGCCCCTGTCGCGGCGGCGGCTCCCGCTCCAGCTGCGGCGGCCCCCGCCCCGGTGGCGGCGGCTCCTGCCCCCGCGGCTCCGTCCGCGCCGGTTCCGGCCGGTGCCGGAGCCCAGCTCAGCCCGCTGAACGGCGTGCTGGTCAGCGTCGATGTGGCCATGGGCCAGGACGTCAAGGAGGGCGACGCCATCGCCACCATCGAGGCCATGAAGATGAAGAGTACCGTCTATGCCGAAGTCAGCGGCAAGGTGACCGCCATCCACGCCAAGCCAGGTGATCCGCTGGATCAGGGCCAGGCGATTCTGACCCTCGGCTGAACGCGGGCGTGCCAGGGGACGGTGTCCCCGGCCGCGTGAAACCCGAGCGATCGTGGAAAAGCCCGAGGGGTGCAAACCCCTCGGGGTTTTTCTGCTGGAGGGATTCGTCGAGGTGGTTGCCCGTTTCCCCGATATCTTTCCTTGAATGCGACGGCTGCGTTGCCCCATATCTTATGCCTGGACCGTTCCAGGCTTGCGAAGGTCGGGGTTTTCGTCTCCGGCATCGCTGGTTCCGTGGGCTTTGTGGATTTATTTCCGTTGCGTTTGACCGAGGGATTGCCGTCCGCTCATGCGAATTTTTCGTCACTTCACCGAGCTGCCCGGAAGCGCCCGTGGCGGTGTCATCGCGCTCGGTAATTTCGACGGCGTCCATCGTGGCCATCAGGCGGTAATCGGGACGGCAAGGCGGCTCGCGCGCCAACAGGGTGTGGGCTGCGGCGTCATGACCTTCGAGCCGCACCCGCGCGCGGTGTTTGCCCCCCATACGGAACCGTTCCGGCTGACCCCGTTTCGCATCAAGGCCCGCTGTATCGAGGCGCTCGGCGTTGACATCCTGATCGCCCAGCATTTCGACCAGGAATTTTCCAGCCACACCGCCGACCAGTTCATTCAGCGGGTTCTGGTGCAAAGCCTGGGGGTCCGCCACGTGGTGGTGGGCTATGATTACGTATTCGGCAGTCGTCGCGGCGGCAATGTCGCACTCCTGAAGCAGGCCGGAAATGCCCTGGGGTTCGGGGTTACCAGCCTGGACCCGGTGACCTCCGCCGAGGGCGTCCTCTATTCGTCCACCGAGGTCCGGGCCTGTCTGATCGATGGCCGCCCTCATGACGCCGCCGGACTGCTGGGGCGGTACTGGGAAGTGGAGGGGCGGGTGGAGCGCGGCGACCAGCGCGGGCGTCAGCTCGGCTTTCCCACCGCCAACCTGCTGCTGGGCGAGTACCAGCGCCCGGCTCTGGGCGTATACGCCGTGCGGGCTGGTATAGACCGGGGACCCGAGACGGTATGGCACAACGGAATCGCCAATTTCGGTCGTCGCCCCAGCTTCGATGACCGCGACCCCCTGCTGGAAGTGCATCTTCTGGATCACTCCGGTGACCTCTATCATCAGCACCTGCGGGTTGCCCTGGTGTCGTTCGTGCGGCCGGAACGAGTTTTCGACGGACGGGAGGCCCTGATAACCCAGATTACCGAGGATATCCGGACAGTCCGCACCGTTCTGGCCCCGCACCGTTTCTCCGACCGGCCGGGCCCCATCGTCTCCGCTGAAACCGCCGTAACGGACCTCCCCCCGCCATGAGTACAGATTACAAATCAACCGTGTTCCTGCCCCGCACCGACTTTCCCATGCGCGGAGGCCTGCCAGAACTGGAACCGAAGCTGCTGGACCGCTGGCGGCGGATCGATCTTTACCGACGTCTGCGGAGCGCCGCCGCCGGACGGGAAAAGTTCGTCCTGCATGACGGACCTCCCTACGCCAATGGCCACCTGCACATCGGCCACGCCCTGAACAAGATTCTGAAGGACGTGATCGTTCGCTCGCGCCAGATGACCGGATTCGACGCCAACTACGTCCCCGGCTGGGACTGCCACGGCCTGCCCATCGAGTGGAAGATCGAGGAGAAGTACCGGGCCGCCGGCAAGGACAAGGATGCGGTCGATGTCATCGAGTTCCGCCGCGAGTGCCGTGACTTTGCACAGTTCTGGATCGGAGAACAGAGCGGCGAGTTCCAGCGGCTTGGTGTCACCGGGGACTGGGCCAATCCCTACACCACCATGGCCTACGCTGCCGAGGCCAGGATCGTGCGGGAGCTTGGGCATTTCCTGGTGAACGGCGGCCTGTATCGCGGAGCCAAGCCGGTCCTGTGGTCGGTGGTGGAGAAGACCGCCCTGGCCGAGGCCGAGATCGAATACCACGACCATACCTCTACCACCATTTGGGTCCGCTTCCCCGTGGCAAAGGCCCACGTGCCCGAATTGCAGGGTGGCTCGGTGGTCATCTGGACCACCACCCCTTGGACCATGCCCGGCAATCGCGCCATCGCCTACGGCCCGGAACTGCTCTATCAGGTGATCAAGGTCCTCCGGGTGGCCGAGGATAGTCTGGCCCGGGTTGGGGAACGCCTGGTGCTGGGGTCGGCCCAGGCCGCCCAGGTGATGAAGGACGCCGGCATCCTGGAGCACAACGTACTGGCCCGCCTGCCGGGAAAATCCCTGATAGGTACCGTCTGCCGCCATCCCTGGCATGGACAGGGCTATGATTTCGAGGTACCGCTGCTGCCCGGCGGGTTCGTTACCACCGACCAGGGTACCGGCTTCGTCCACATCGCCCCCGGCCACGGCGAGGACGACTGGAAACTGGGTCAGGCCCACGGCATCGCCGTGCCCGACACCGTCGGCGGCGACGGCACCTATCTCCCCCACGTGCCAAAGTTCTCCGGTCGCCACGTGTTCAAGGTGGATGGTGAGGTGGTGGAAGCGATGAAAGGGGCCGGTGCCCTGCTGGCCCATGGCAAGCTCCAGCACAGCTATCCCCACTCCTGGCGCTCCAAGGCCCCGTTGATCTTCCGCACCACGCCACAATGGTTCATCTCCATGGAAACGGGGGGACTCCGGGACAAGGCGCTGGCATCTATCGACGCCACCCGCTGGGTGCCGCCCCAGGGCCGCAACCGGATCCGTTCCATGGTGGAGAGCCGGCCCGACTGGTGCGTTTCACGGCAGAGGGCCTGGGGCGTGCCCATCACCGTCTTCATCGACCGACACACCGGTGAACCCCTGCGCGACCCGGAAGTGATCGACCGGGTGGCAACGGCGGTGGAAGCCGAGGGGGCCGATGCCTGGTTTCGGACCGATCCGGCCCGTTTCCTGGGACCGGATCGCAACCCCGCCGACTATGAACAGGTTCGGGATATTCTCGACGTATGGTTCGACTCCGGCGCAACCCATGCCTTCGTGCTGGAAAGCCGGCCCGACCTGCAATGGCCGGCGTCCCTGTACCTGGAAGGATCGGACCAGCACCGGGGCTGGTTCCACTCCTCGCTGCTGGAGTCCTGCGGGACACGGGGACGGGCACCCTACGAGGCGGTTCTGACCCACGGCTTCGTCATGGCCGAGGACGGGCAGAAGATGTCCAAATCCCAGGGAAACGTGGTCGCCCCCCAGGAGGTGATGAGCAAGCTCGGGGCCGATATTCTCCGGCTGTGGGTGGTGGGCTCCGACTATTCCGAGGACCTGCGCATCGGCCCCGAAATCCTGAAGCAGACCGCCGACGTCTACCGTCGCCTGCGCAACACCCTGCGCTATCTGCTGGGCAGCCTGGACGGCTTCACCGAGGCCGAGCGCCTGGAGACCGAGGCCATGCCCGAGCTGGAACGGTGGGTACTGCACCGGCTGTGGCAGATGGACGCCCTGGTACGCCAGGGCTGTCAGGATTTCGACTTCCACACCCTGTTCGGCGAGTTGCATGCTTTCTGCGCCGTCGATCTCTCGGCGTTCTATTTCGATGTCCGCAAGGACAGCCTGTATTGCGACCGGGCCACGGACCCCCGGCGGCGGGCGGTAAGAACGGTGTTGGACACCCTGTACCATTGCCTGGTGCGCTGGCTTGCCCCCTTCATCGCCTTCACCGCCGAGGAGGCCTGGCTGGCCCGTTTCCCGTCCGAGGACGACAGCATTCACCTCCAGTCCTTCCAGACGATTCCGGCGGACTGGCGGAATGACGCGCTGGGAGCCAGATGGGAGAAGGTGCGAACGCTGCGGCGGGTGATCACCGGTGCCCTGGAGGGAGAGCGGGCCGCCAAGCGCATCGGCTCCAGTCTTC
>JBKACM010000102.1:0-8649 GCA_046269335.1 Alphaproteobacteria bacterium
GGCCGGAGACGAAAGCGCGGTCGGCGGGGTGGTGGTCGTCTGCGACCTCAACGCCGAGCTGCTGGCCACCGGCCGCGACCGGGCCCTCAACCAGGGCCGGGTGTCCGGCCTGTCCTGGGTTTGCGGCGACGCCGAGGCGGTGCCACTGCCCGACGGCTCGGTGGACGCCTATACCATCGCTTTCGGTCTGCGCAATGTCACCCGCATTGATCAGGCCCTGCGGGTCTTCATGCGGTCCAGAATACGGAAGGCGATGTCGCCGGTGCCGCCGGCCAGGTCCAGCACCCTCTGGCCGGGGCGCGGGTCCAGCCAGTCGACCATGGCGGCCTTCCAAAGGCGATGGATGCCGACGCTCATGAGATCGTTCATGAGGTCATAGCGGGTCGCGACCGAGTCGAAAACCTCCCGGACCATTGCCGACTTTTCCCCGGCCGCCACGGTGCGAAACCCGAAATGGGTCGTGGCACCGTCGACACCGTCGGCGCTGTCGTTCCTGTCTCCGTTCTGGGTCTTGCCACTCATGCCGTCGGATCTATGCTGTGCCCCGTCCACGCGGCCGACCATAGCCGAACGTGGGACGCAACACCAAAACAAAAGCTGGCCCCCATCCCCATGCCGGAATTGCCTGAAGTGGAAACCGTCCGACGGGGGCTGGCCCGAATATGGGAGGGCGGCCGGGTGGTGAAGGTCATCGTCCGACGCCCGGATCTTCGGGTGCCTCTGCCCGAGGGGTTCGCGGCAAGGCTGGAGGGTCGCACCATCCTGTCCGTGAATCGCCGCGCCAAATACCTGCTCGCCGTTCTGGACGACGGCATGGTCCTGATGATCCACCTGGTTATGTCCGGTCGCATGGTGATCGGAGAAAGGGAACCCTCGCTCCACGATCACGTCCAGATTCTCACCGACGGCCCGCACCCGACCGGAAGGCAGATGGTCACCTATGGCGATCCGCGCCGATTCGGCAGTATGACCCTGGTACCCGGGGCCGGATTGGAGGACCGTCCCCCGTTGCGCGATCTGGGACCGGAACCGCTGGAAGATACCTTCACCGCCGAGGTCCTGACCCACCGCCTCGCCCGACGTCAAACGCCGATCAAGACCGCGCTCCTGGATCAGCGAGTCGTGGCGGGGCTTGGGAATATCTACGTCTGCGAGTCGCTGTTCCGGGCCGGTCTCGCCCCGGATCGCCCGGCGGGATCGATCCAGGGCGAGGCGATCCAGCGGCTGACCCTGGCCATCCGGGAGGTCCTGACCGAAGCGGTCGCCGACGGTGGCAGCTCCTTGCGCGATCATGTGCAGACGACAGGCGAAGTGGGCCGCTTTCAGCAGCGGCTTGCCGTCTACGGACGGACGGGACAGCCCTGCCCCGGCTGCGACTGTGGACCCGCCGGGGGGGTCGTGCGCATCGTCCAGGCTGGCCGTTCCACTTTTTTCTGTCCGCGGAGACAAGGGTGATATAATGGCCGGGTCATGCTGATCGGGTATACCAACGTGCGAACCTTGCTGTGCGCCCTGGTTCTTGCCGTCTGGCCGTTGTCGGTCCAGGCGGCGGAGGGGGTGGGTCGTGGCGGCTTTCTCAGCGAGATAGAGGACCTGCCGTTGCCTGCCGGTCTGACGGAAACCGCAGGATCTGGTACCACATTCGACACGCCCGCCGGTCGTATCGTCGAGGTCTACGCGGAGGGTCAGGTCGAGGCCCCCCGGGTGCGCCAGTTCTACGAAGAAACCCTGCCGTCCCTTGGCTGGACCGTTGGGGACCGCTCCACGTTCCGCCGCGAGGGGGAACGGCTGCGGATTGAGATCCTCACCGAGCATCCGAAGCTGACGGTGCGCTTCACCATTGCCCCGGAGTAGCCGAGTTCTCCGGCGGCTCCGGGAGTTCCCGACCCCTCCGCCGAACGTTCCTGTTGACGCGCGCGGGCACCGCGCCATATAACCCGCTCCTCCATACGAGGGAATGTCAGGACTTCCGATGGCCAATCACAAGTCTGCCGAAAAACGTATCCGCCGTAACGAACGCCGCAGGGTGATCAACCGTGCTCGCGTCAGTCGAATCCGTACCTTTGTTCGCAAGGTCGAGGCGGCCATTTCCGCTGGGGACAAGACTCTGGCCAAGGCCGCCTTCGATGATGCCGTACCGGAGATGATGCGCGGTGCCAGCAAGGGGGTTCTGCACCCCAACACCGTGGCTCGCAAGATGTCCCGCCTGTCGGCGCGCATCAAGGCGTTGTAGGAAGCCAGGAACACCCTGGCGTTTCCTAGGCGTTTCCGCCTGGCCGCAGTAAAATTCATGATAAGGACAAGAATCCGTGGTCCTGCGGGATGCGGTGTGATTGTCTGTTTTCTTTGCACGAGCCGCGTTCCACCAAAAGGACTCTGCCCTGGGCGCAGTCCTTGTTTCGTTTCGGGCGCAATCGCGGTCTGAAGTTCATGCTATCCGAATGGGAGGGGAGTTCGCCGGTGGTTGCGGCCCCTCTCCGTGGCGAGTATGATTTCCGTGGTGGGGGATCCAGAGGTAATGGACCGCCCGCCCGAGGAAGCTGGAAACGGCGGAAAGACTTGGTTTCAAGCCCGCCGGGAGGCTTCGGGCGTCATCATCCGGGGGGGTGAGGGTGCCGTTGGCGGGGCTGGGGATCGGGAGTCCTGTTCCGCGAAAAAGTGCTTCAGGTTCCGGTGGTTCAGGGGGATTGATGGCGAACGACAGGGACAGGTCCGACGAGTCGCAGCCCTGGGATCGGGTGCGTGGGGTTTTGCGTCGGGAGGTGGGGGACGCCGCCTTCAGAAGCTGGGTGAAGCCGATGACTTTCGGCGGGGTTCGCGATGGCGAGGTCCGCATCTGCGTTCCGACCCGTTTCATGCGCGACTGGGTGGTAACCCACTATGCCGACCGGATTCGCGCGCTGTGGAGCGGTGAGGACCCGGCGGTACAGTCGGTGAATTTCGTCGTCCAGTCGGGACCGACCCCGGCCCAGCCGCAGCCCAGGACGGTTTCTCCGGTACCCATCGAAAGTGCCGATGACTCGCAGGAGTCAAGCCCGCCCGCGAATGAGCGGGACACCGTTTCGGCACCGCTGGATCCCCGGTTCACCTTCCGGAATTTCGTCGTCGGCAAACCGAACGAGTTCGCCTACGCCGCTGCACGCCGTGTCGCCGAGTCCGCTTCCGTGCCCTTCAACCCCCTGTTCCTCTACGGCGGGGTCGGTCTTGGCAAAACCCATCTGATGCACGCCATCGCCTGGCACATCCGCGAAAGCAATCTGGGCCGCACGGTCATCTATCTGTCGGCGGAGCAGTTCATGTACCGGTTCGTCCGGGCCCTGCGCTTTCAGGACACGATGTCGTTCAAGGAGCAGTTCCGGTCCGTGGACGTACTGATGATCGACGACGTCCAGTTTATTTCCGGCAAGAACTCGACCCAGGAGGAGTTCTTCCACACCTTCAACTCGCTGGTGGACCAGGGACGACAGATCATCATCTCTGCCGACAAGTCCCCTTCCGACCTGGAAGACATCGAGGAGCGCCTACGGTCCCGGCTTGGCTGTGGCCTGGTGGCGGACATTCACGCCACCACCTATGAACTGCGTCTCGGCATCCTGGAGTCGAAGGCTGAGCAGCTCCGCCTGAAGGTGCCCAGCAAGGTGATGGAGTTCCTGGCCCACAAGATCAGTTCCAACGTGCGCGAACTGGAGGGAGCCCTGAACCGGGTGGTGGCTCACGCCCAGCTCGTCGGCCGCGAGGTCACCCTGGAGGGCACGCAGGAGGTGCTGCGGGACCTTCTGCGTTCCTATGACCGCCGGGTGAGCATCGAGGAGATCCAGAAGGCGGTGGCCGAGCACTTCAACATCAAGGTCGCGGAGATGTACTCGGCGCGCCGCAACCGCTCGGTGGCGCGGCCCAGGCAGGTGGCCATGTATCTGGCCAAACAGCTCACCCCCCGGTCTTTACCTGAGATCGGTCGCCGCTTCGGCAACCGTGACCACACCACCGTCATGCATGCCGTGCGCAAGGTGGAGGAACTGATGGCCGAGGACGCCAGCTTCAGCGAAGACGTGGCGCTCCTGCGCCGCATGATGGAACGCTGAGGGGGAGCACGAGGGGACCCGTCCCCTCGTATCTTTTCTTTTTTTCTTACCCTCCCGCGTCCTTTGCCTTTGCATTTTAAGGCCACAGTTTGCAAGGTTCCGGTACGAACATCACTTAAAGTGTATCGCGGTGGCGTTCCGAGGGGAATTTCCATGTTGCTTCGGTTCGGTGTCCGGAATTGTCTATCCTTGAAGGAACCGCAGGAGCTGTCCCTCGTGGCGTCGGCGTCGCTGAAGAAGGACGAAACGGAAGGGTTGATTCCGTGCGAAGTGGTAGGCAGCAAGTCGCTGCTTCCGGCGGCGGTTCTTTACGGGGCCAATGCCTCCGGCAAAAGCAACGTGCTTAATGCCTTGTCCTTCATGCGCGAGATGGTGCTGCTTTCGCACATCAAGGGGGACCCGACGGGGGGGGTGCCACGCCGCCCTTTTGCCCTTGATCCTGCCTGCGCCGAACAGCCTTCCCTATTCGACATTGATTTCGTACTCGAAGGAGTTCGTTACCATTATGGCTTCGAGGTTTCAGGTAAGAAATTCGCCAATGAGTGGCTGTATGCCTTTCCGAACGGTCGGCAGCAGATACTGTTCACCCGAGAGAAGGGGGAGTTTGCATTTGGGCGCAATCTGAAAGGGCAAAATCAGATTATTTCCAGTATGACTCGCCCAAACAGTCTTTTCCTGTCGGCGGCGGCCCAGAACAATCACGAAAAGCTCTCCGAGATCAGCGCGTATTTCGGAAGCATACAGTTCAACGACGAGATTCCAGCACAGATAAAGCACGCATTGATCCGGCTTTCCAACAGCCCAATAGGTCAAAATGTGATCAAATTTCTCACGAATATTGGAACCGGCGTGGTCGGGTATCGAAAATCAGAGCGCAAAACTATGCTAGAACTTGAGAACCATTTCCAAGGAATTGGCAAACAAATTATTTCACTTCCTATCGTCGATGTGGTTACCGAATTTTCCCACCATGACATCAATGGGAATGAGGTTTATTTCGATTTTGACTGGGAGAGTTCCGGGACACGCCGACTTCTCTTCGTTCTTGACTCCGTATTCACCGCACTCGATGCCGGTTCCGTACTGTGCATAGACGAGTTGGAGTCTCGCCTCCATACGCAGGTGTGCGAGGAAATCCTGTCCCTGTTTTCGTCACGGCAAACCAATCCCAAGGGCGCGCAGCTCCTGGCAACGACGCATGACACCAATCTGTTGCGTTCTCCTCACCTTCGAAGGGACCAGATCTGGTTTACCGAAAAGGACGACGGAGGGGCGACGCACCTTTATCCCCTGACCGACATCAGAACCCGCAAGGGTGACGACATCGCCAGGGGCTACCTCCAGGGGCGCTTCGGGGCCGTTCCGTTCGCGGGATCCCTGGACCCCCTTGATGTGTGATGGCCGATGGGCAGATCACTCCCGAAACTCCAACGAAAATCCGCTACCCGGGAGGCGAAAGCACGGTTCGTCATCTTTTGTGAAGGGAAAAACACCGAGCCGGCCTATTTCAAGGCGTTCCGCGCCGCCCTGAAAGGCGGGGCACTGATCGAGATCAAAACCGTGGGAGGAGCGGGGGTACCCTACCCCCTGGCCGAGGCTGCCGTCAAAGCGGTGGAAGAAGCCCGTTCCGGAAACGATTCCTTCACGAGTCAGGATCGGGTCTGTGCTGTCTTCGATCGGGACCGGCATCCACGTTTCGACGAGGCGGTAGAACTTTGCGAGAATAACAACATCCTCGTCGGCCGTTCCAATCCCTGCTTCGAACTGTGGTTGATTCTCCACAAGGAAGACTATGATCGTTCCGACGACGAGTGCGCCTCCCTGCAAAAGCATCTGCGCACGCTCTGTCCCGAATATGACCACGGCAGAGGGGCAACGCCCGACTGCAATAGTCTCGTCCGGAACGTGGAAGATGCGGAAAAACGGGCCGCGAAGCAGCTTGAAGAAAGAGCCAAGGAGGGCTTCCCTCATGGTCCCCCCTCCACCACCGTCGGGACCATTACCGCCACCATCCGCGAGGTGGCCCTCAAAGCGATACCCCCGGGCGGACGTTCCTGACCAACGCACCCCTTTTCGCGCCTGCGGTGAAAATCCTTCGGAAACGCGATGGCTGTGGTATACTCGCCGGTCGGCGACGGGCATCCGTCCGTAACCGCAACCTGCGGAAACCAATGATTTTTCTGGCTCGTCATGAAACTGACCCTTGAACGTGCGGTACTGCTCAGATCCTTGAGTCACGTGCAGAACGTGGTGGAGCGGCGTGCCACCGTGCCGATTCTGTCCAGCGTTCGTCTGGAGGCCGCAGGCGGCGAGATGCGCCTGAACGCCACCGACATGGATTTGGAGATCGCTCTGTCCGCCCCCGCCGACGTGGCTCGGGGAGGGGCAACGACGACTCCCGCCCATACCCTGTTCGACATCGTTCGCAATTTGCCGGAGGGCAGCCAGGTCGAATTGGAGTTGATAGACGAAACCGGCCAACTGGCGCTGCGTTCCGGACGCTCCAAGTTCTCGCTGGCCTGCATGGACGTCGAGGCCTTTCCCCTCATGGCCGGCGTTCCCCAATCCCACCAGTTTTCCATGGCGGCGGCGGATCTTCGCAGCCTGATGGACCGCACCCGTTTTGCCATCTCCACCGAGGAGACCCGCTATTACCTCAACGGCATCTACCTGCACGCCGGCCGCAGTGACGGCGTGGAGGTGCTGCGCTCCGTGGCCACCGACGGCCACCGTCTGGCCAGAATGGATGTCCCCCTGCCACCGGGCGCGGCCGGCATGCCCGGCGTGATCGTTCCCCGCAAGACCGTCGGGGAGTTGTGCAAGCTGATCGACAATGTCAGCGGCGAGGTGGAGGTTCGGGTGTCCGAGTCCAAGATCCGCTTCGCCTTCGACGAAACTGTGCTGACGTCGAAGCTGATCGACGGCACCTTTCCCGATTACGAGCGGGTAATCCCCGAAGGCAACGACAAGATCCTTCAGGTAAACTGCAAGCGGCTCGTGGAAGCCGTGAACCTGGTGTCGGCCGTTTCCGTGGACAAGACACGGGCGATCAAGGTGTCCCTGTCGGATGGGAGCCTGACCCTGTCCGCTTTCGGTGCCGACAGCAGCAGCGGGGTTGACGAACTGGAGGCCGAGTACGAGGCCGAGGCCATGGAGATCGGCTTCAACGCCCGCTATCTCCTGGACATCCTGGGGCAGATCACGGGCGAAAACGTCCGCTTCGCCCTGGCCAACTCCGGTTCGCCCACGATGGTGCGGGAAGCAGCCGATGCCTCGGCCGTCTATGTCCTGATGCCGATGCGGGTGTGACGGTCGGTGCCGCAATCTTGCGCTGCCCGGTGGAATATGACCCGGTCGAGCGCCCAGGGGAGACGCCCCCGGATGCGGTGGGTGTGCGGCGTTTGACGTTGCACGATTTTCGGGGCTATGCCGATCTTCGCCTGGACGTCGATGCCCGCCCCGTTGTCCTGACGGGAGCCAACGGAGCCGGCAAGACCAATCTGATCGAGGCGGTCTCGTTCCTGGCCCCCGGCCGGGGCCTGCGCCAGGCCCGGCTCGCCGACGTGGTCCGCTTCGGGGCCAGGCCTGCCGAGGTTGGCGGTGGCGGCTGGGCGGTGGCGGCGACGGTGGCGACCGCCGCCGGCCTGGTGGAAATCGGCACCGGCGGCGACGGCATCGCCCTGGAGCGGCGGACGGTGCGTCTGGACGGGACGACCGCCGCCCGGCAGGCGACGCTGGCGGACGTGCTGACCGTAACGTGGCTCACCCCCGCCATGGACCGGCTGTTTCAGGAAGGGGCCGGCGGTCGGCGACGTTTTCTCGATCGCCTGGTGTTCGGATTCGACCCGGCCCACGCGGCGCGCGTGTCCGCCTATGAACATGCGATGCGCGAGCGGGCCAGACTGCTGCGGGAGGGACGGGCCGATCCCGCCTGGCTCGCGGCTCTGGAACGGTCCATGGCGGAGAAGGGTGTGGCGGTGGCGGTGGCGCGACGACATCTGGTGAACCGTTTGGCCGAGACTTCGAAGACGGTGCTGGACCCCTTCCCCCGGGCGGTTCCGGCCGTGACCGGAGAGGTGGCGGCCTGGCTGGACGAGGGGAAGCCGGCGCTGGAGGTGGAGGAACGCCTGTGCCAGGGGCTGGCCCGATCCCGCGCCCTGGATGCCACCACCGGCGGGGCGGCGCTCGGGCCCCATCGCGGCGACCTGACCGTACACCACGCCGGCAAAGGCCTGCCGGCCGCTCTGTGTTCCACTGGAGAGCAAAAGGCGCTGCTGGTCTCCCTGATCCTGGCTCAGGCGCGGGAGTTGCGGGCCTCCTATGGCCGGGCACCGGTGCTGCTGCTGGACGAGGTCGTCGCCCATCTTGACGAGGCGCGGCGGCTGGCACTGTACGATGTGCTGTGTACCCTGGGCATACAGGCCTGGATGACCGGCACCGATCCGTTTCTGTTTGCGCCCCTGGGCGACCAGGCGCAATTCTTCCGCGTCCACGACGCGACCGTGACCAGACAATCACCGATGTAGGCAACCATGACCGTAATGGCGAGCGCCCCCCCCAGTGCCGA
>JBKACM010000103.1:0-8596 GCA_046269335.1 Alphaproteobacteria bacterium
GCGCGAACGATCGCGCGGGCGCTCAATGCGCCATTCCCAGACCGTGATGAGTCAAGCTCATCTCGGTCTGGTATAATCCGGCCAGCGGCGATGAACCCACAGCCACTGTTCCGGACGCTCGCGTATCCAGGATTCATAGAGTTCGTTGATCCGGCGTAACGTTTCGAATACGTCGGCATGGTGATCCCCAGTGTCGGGAAGTTCCATCGGCGGCATCACGGTGATACGAAACCTGGTTCCCTCCAGCCGCTCCACCCGTACCGGCACCAGCGGGCACCGGTAGCGATAGACGAACTGGGCCACGGCTGTGGCGGTCATGGCGTCGCGGCCGAAGAAGGGCACCGGTATGCCATCATTCATCTTCTGATCCAGCAGCATACCCAGATGGCCGCCTTTCCTCAGGGTTTCCATCAGGCGGCGGGCCCCCTGGGTTCCCTTGGGAACCAGCTCTCCGGAACCGCTCCCCCGGCCGCGACGGATCAACCATTCCACCAGCGGATTGTTGGCGGCGCGATACACCACGGCCAGAGGAAGCCCATGGTAGCTCATGGCGAAATGGGCCAGCTCCCAATTGGCTAGATGGGCAGTAAAGAGGATTCCAGGAAGGCCGTCATCCCGCAATAACGCAATATTTTCAACGCCTTCTATTCTGATCTTCTCTCCATTGACAAAATCGAATTGTTCGATGTGTGCGTACTCGCCCAACACCCGGCCTAGATTGTCCCACATGCCGACCACGATCGCCCTCAACTCCGCCGGAGTCTTTTCCGGAAATGCCCGTTCGAGATTGTGGTAGGCAATCCTGGACAAACCAAGTCTGGGCCCGACGACACGAAACAGCCAGCCACCGGTAGCCGAAGCCGCATCCAACGGCAAAAGCCGGAAAAACCCATAGATTACAGCGGCAGCCGCTGCTTCCAGCGGGTATTGGACATAGCGACGGAACGTCGAGGCGTTAGCCATGCTGGCACACTCGACGAAGCAGGGAGTCGATCGCCGCTTCGTCCTCCCAGACCACCGAGACGCCGAGAACGCTCACCTGCTGCCGCTGGTCGGGCGAAAGACGGACGGCATCCTTGGCCGTAGTCACCGGCACGGCACCCAGAGCAAAGGCCTCGTCCAGAATGGGTTGAATATCAGCTTCGGCGTAAGGGTAATGATCGGCAAAAGGATGGCGGGCCAACAGGTTGCCACCCACGGCTCGCACGGTATCGAAGAATTTCTCCGGCCGGCCGATGCCCGCAAAGGCCACCACCTTCCGCCCGGCCAGAGCCAGGGCCGCCTCATCGGGAACCAGCCGCGCGCCAAGACGGGGAAGACCCTCAGGGATCATCTCGGCAACCCCGGTTCGATCCACGCCCAGTATCACCACCGCACCAGCCCTGGCAAGACCTCGCTCCGGCGATTCCCGCAAGGGACCGGCGGGGAGGAGGCGTTGGTTTCCAAATCCGAAGGCACCCTCTATGACCACGATGGACAAATCCTTGGCCAAGCTTGGGTTCTGGTGTCCATCGTCCATGAGAATCAGATCCGCCCCGGCGGTAATGGCGGCTTTGGCACCGGCCCGCCTGTCCCGCGCCACCAGGGTAGCGCCGGCCTGGGCCAGAAGCAACGCCTCGTCCCCAACCTGCCTGAAACCATGTCGCACGAGATCCACCAGGGTCGGCCCCGGATCGGTTCCGCCATAACCCCGCAGGAGGAAATGCGGGCGGATCGCCAGGCCCAGGGCCCTCACCCTCTGGCACAAGGCCAGGGCGACGGGAGTTTTACCAGCCCCGCCGGCCACCAGATTGCCGACACAGATCAGGGGAACGGTCAGCGGTTCCGGCTCGGTGTGGGCGATACGCCAGGCGGTGACGGCCCCGTAAAGCTGACCAACGGGCTCCAGAAGTCGGCTCAGTCCGTTGTCGGTGCGCCAGAACTCAGGGGTCAGCATCAGGGGTTCCCGGGTATACGGTCGATAAACGGTGCAAGCCTGGAAAGGATACGATCCAGAATTTCGGCATCCTCCTCGGCGGAGACGAAAGCCAGGGCGGAATCCGCCAAGGCGGCGCGACGCTCAGGGTGGTGGAGTAACTCGGACAAGGCATCGGCCAGGGCGGTATCGTCGGCAACCTCACGGGCCGCACCCTTGGCCAGCATCCGGGCAGAAATATCGGCGAAATTGCTCATGTGAGGCCCAAACAGCAGGGCACAGCCCAATCTGGCCGCCTCCAGCGGGTTCTGGCCTCCGAAGGGAACCAGGGACTTGCCTATGAACGCGATGCCGGCAAGGCGATAGAACAGACCCAGCTCGCCCATAGTGTCCGCCAGATAGATATCAGTGGCCTCCGTCAAGGGATCACCGTTTCCCCGACGTGCCACCGTCAGGCCCAGGGCGGCCAGTTCCGCCGCGATGCCGGGACCTCGGGGCGGGTGTCGGGGAACCAGCAGAGTCAGGAGTCCTGGGTGGGAGGCCTGTAATCGTTGATGGACCCGGCCAATGAGAACCTCCTCGCCGTCATGGGTGCTGGCGGCCACCCATACTGGTCGCGAATGGATGAGGGATCGCCATTCCGTCAGGTCGGCTTCCCGGACCGAAAGAGGAGGGGTCGCCATTTTCAGGTTTCCCAAATATTCGGCGACAGGGGCCCCCAGTCGGGCCAACCGTTCCCGATCCACCTCGCTCTGACCAAGGCACAGGGAAAAGCCCCGCAACAGCGTGCCAATGGTTCCAGGAACCCGCTGCCATCTCCGAAACGAGCGATCAGAGACCCGACCATTGATCAATACCAGGGGAATAGTTCGACGGGCGATTTCACACAAGGTGTTGGGCCACAGCTCCGACTCGGTCAATAGCACCAGGCCGGGCCGCCAATGATCGAGGAACCTGCGGACATAGGACAGCCGATCCACGGGAACATACTGGTGCAGGATCCCTGGCGGCAGTCGCTCCGCTAACATCTGGGCCGAAGACACGGTGCCGGTGGTCAACACCAGGGACAGGCCCGGGTGAATTTCCGTCAGTCGTGCCAGCAGAGGCAGTATGGACAGGGCTTCACCGACACTGGCGGCATGAATCCAGACCAGGGGACCAGAGGGTCGGGAACGGCCGGCGATACCGAACCGCTCCCGGTAACGGACCGGGTCCTCCTTGCCACCAGCCATCCGCCGCCGCAGCCACCGGGAGATGACGGGACCGCCCAGGTTCGTCAGATTTCGATAGAGTCGCAGCAGCATGGTTTCAGCCGGAAGAGAGATAAATCATAAAGACAAAGAGTGAGGGGTCCTGACCCCTCGCGCTCCCCGGAACTTACACCAAAGGAATGAGACTTTGCTCGTTCCTTCGGGAGCCCGTGACTACGCCTGTCTGGCGTCGATGATGCTGCGCCGGATGGCACGGGTCCGGGTGAACAGGGCCTCCAGTTTGTCTCCTTCACCCCAGCGGATGGCCCGTTGAAGGGCCGTCAGGTCCTCGGTGAACCGTTGCAGGACTTCCAGAACCGCCTCCCGGTTGCCGAGAAAGATATCGCGCCACATCACCGGATCGGACGCGGCAATGCGCGTGAAATCACGAAAGCCACTGGCCGAGTACTTGATGACCTCCTGGCGCAAATGCTCCTCCAGGTCGGTGGCGGTGCCGACGATCGTATAGGCGATCAGATGGGGAAGATGGGAGGTGATGGCCAGGACCTGGTCGTGATGTCTGGCGCTCATGACATCGACGTTCATGCCGCACTTGCACCACAACGCCCGCACCCGTTCCACCGCTTGCGGGTCGGTACCCTCCGGCGGAGTCAGGATGCACCAGCGGTTTTGAAAAAGTTCGGCAAAGCCCGATTCCGGTCCGGAATGTTCCGTTCCCGCCACCGGATGACCCGGTACCAGGTGAACGTAGGATGGCAACCTTGGCACCAGATCCGAGACGACCGTTTCCTTGACCGAGCCGATGTCCGATACGATCGTACCCGGTGCCAGATGGGGGGCGATGGCTTCGGCCAGAGCTGCATAGGCACCAACCGGCGTGCACAGCATCACCAGATCGGCATCCCGAACGGCATCTCCCGGATCGTCGGTGACTTCATCAACCAGATCAAGGCGCAAAGCCGCCTCTCGGGTCGCGGCATTGCGTGCGCAAGCAATGGACGAACCGCATAGGCTGTCCCGCCGCACCACCCTGGCCAGCGACGACCCGATCAGCCCGATACCAAGATAGGCGATCCGACGGAACCGGAGCGGTGTTTCCACACTCATGCCAGAAACTCCGTCAGAGCCAAGGCCACGGCCCGTACCTCCTCCTCCCGGCCGATAGTAATACGCAACGTGTCGGGAAGACCATAGCCGGCCACCCGGCGGGCGATAAGACCACGGGAACGAAGAAAGCGGTCCGCGGCCTCTGTGCCTCGCTCTGAGTCCGCGGGAAAATGCACCAGAAGGAAGTTGCAGACACTGGGGGTTACCGTCAAACCCAGGCCGGTTAGAGAATCGTTCAGCCAGGACCGCCATTTTTCGTTGTGGACTCTGGCCTGCTCGGTGAATGCCACATCGGCGACGGCCGCCGCTCCGGCCTCCTGAGCTGCCAGAGAAACATTGAACGGGCTCCGTACCCGGTTCAAAACATCGGCGATGGCAGCCGGACAATAGGCCCAGCCCAGGCGCAAACCTCCAAGGCCGTAGATCTTGGAAAAGGTTCGGGTCATCACCGTGTTGCCTGGCGGTGATTCCACCAGATCGACTCCGGCGCTGTAATCATCGCGGTCCACGAATTCGGCGTAGGCCGCATCCAGCACCAGCAACACCCGTTCGGGCAATTCCCGACGCAGACGACGGACCTCGGCGGCGGGAAGATAGGTGCCGGTGGGATTGTTGGGATTGGCAAGAAAGAGCAAACGGGTGCGAGGCGTCACGGCCGCAAGCAGCGCGTCGACGTCGGCTGTCAGATTGGTCTCTGGAGCCGCGACCGGCACCGCCCCCACCGACCGGGCATAAATGGCGTACATCAGGAAACCGTGCCGACTGTAGAGGACTTCCTCTCCCGGTTCGGCATAGGCATGACACAACAGCCCGATCAATTCGTCGGAACCGGCACCGCAAACGACACGCTCTGGGTCCAGGCCGTGGCAAGCTGCGATCGCCTGCCGCAGCCGGGTGCTGCCACCATCGGGATAGCGGTGGAGTTCGGAGGAGGCGCGGACATAGGCCTCCACGGCCCGGGGACTGGGCCCCAGGGCCCCTTCGTTGGAGGACAGCTTGATAATGCGGTCGACACCAGGAAGAGCGGACTCTCCGCCCACATAGGGCGAAATGTCCATGATGCCGCGTCGAGGCTCCGGAAGGGACATGGCGATATCACGAACGAAAAGGTTGCTGGAAGAAGACGGTCCTGGTGTTTACGTTGCCAGATCACCAGGGCTCAGGGCTACGGCAAAGCTGCCGATCACGGCAACCCGCTTGACCAGGGCGGCTTCCGCACACAGCCGGTGTAGGCGGTCATCCCCGCTCGGAACATAGCCGATAACCTCCACCAGATGAAGCCAGACATCGTCCCCGACGGACCGCTGTCCCTGGTAGGCGCACTCCTCCAGTCCGGTATCGGTCATCGCCCGGCGCAACGAGGCACGACTGATACCACTCGCGGTCTCCAGCACCAGCAACGTACGATCATTGCCGGTCGGATCCTGGGTACTGCGAGCGATGGCCATGGCCTCGATGCCATCGCCCCGACCGGGGCCAGGACCGGTAAAGGGAAGGCGAGCGATGACCCTGGGCGTCCCGGGGGCATCGCTCATCAACGCCGGCCACCAGGCCCCGGTGTCGTCCTCCTGCGGAATAGGCAGGATACCAACGGCGGCCGAGCCGTCCGTGACCGCCCGAACCACCTGGCTGGACGAGGTGTAGGTGGTGGTGGTGGTGTAGGTGCCGTAGTGTTCCCTTGCCAGTTCCAGATAACCGGCCCCGCGTTTCGGCATGAAAACAGCCAGGGCAAAGGGAAATTGCAAACTCCGCTGGGCGGAGAACAATTCCCGCCACAGGCGGACGATCACGCTCTTGGGAAAAGGACCCGAATGTCGCGCCAGAAGGCGACGTAACACCCCCGCCTCACGGCCGGGCACAAGGCGCGGCATCTCGCCGCCTTCGGATTCGGCGGCGATGCGCTGCACCAGCTCCGTCCGCCGCATCACCAAGTCATGCAGCGCGTCGTCTATGCTGTCGAGCTCGCGTCTCAGCTCGGAGAGCGATGGCGCGTCAAGGGTCATTTCTTTCCGAAGCTTTCAGGCAGTCGAACGAGTACTACTAGCCCCAACCGGTGGGAAAATCAAAACAAAACGTTGACAGGGTTCGTCTCCCCTCCTAGCTATCGACGGGAAATCACAGGGACGTATCGTCATGAACCCATCCCAACGCTCCGAAGGTCCTGGGGAGTTCTCGAATCCCGAGGGTTATCGGGTCGAGCTGGGTCGGCAAAAGCCGCTGCGGCTGGACTGCGGAGTGGACCTCGGTCCGTTCACCGTCGCCTACCAGATGCATGGTCGGCTCAATCGCGACAGAAGCAACGCGATTCTCATCTGTCACGCCCTGACCGGGGATCAGTTCGTGGCCGCGCCGCATCCGGTGACGGGCAAGCCTGGCTGGTGGCATGCCATGATCGGCCCCGGCCGAGTGTTGGACACCGATCGATTCTTCCTTGTCTGCTCCAATGTCCTGGGAGGCTGCATGGGCAGCACCGGACCAAAGGAGACGAATCCCGCCACCGGTCGCCCCTGGGGTCTGGAATTTCCGGTCATCACCATCGGCGACATGGTGCGCGCCCAGGCGATGCTGTTGGACCACCTCGGTATCGACCAGCTTTTCTGCGTCATCGGAGGTTCCATGGGCGGCATGCAGGTGCTGCAATGGGCCGCCCTGTATCCCGAACGGGTGTTCTCGGCCATCCCCATTGCCAGTTCCTACCGTCACTCGGCCCAGAACATCGCCTTTCACGAGGTGGGACGTCAGGCGATCATGGCCGACCCCGACTGGTGCGCCGGAGATTACTTGGCGCAGGGCAAGCGTCCCCATCGTGGACTGGCGGTGGCTCGCATGGCGGCACATATCACCTATCTGTCCGAGATGGCCCTGCATCGGAAATTCGGTCGCACCCTTCAGGATCGCAAGCAGTTTACCTACGGGTTTGACGCCGAGTTCCGGGTGGAAAGTTACCTGCGCCATCAGGGATCGACCTTTGTCGATCGGTTCGATGCCAATTCCTATCTGTATATCACGCGGGCGATGGACTATTTCGACCTGGCGGCCGAACATGACGACGTGTTGGCCAACGCCTTCAAGGGAACACGAACCCGGTTCTGCGTACTATCGTTCTCGTCGGACTGGCTGTTTCCAACCTCGGAAAACCGGGCGGTGGTGCATGCCCTGAACGCGGCTGCCGCCAACGTCAGCTTTGTTGAAGTGGAAACCGACAAGGGTCATGACGCCTTTCTTCTGGACGAGCCGGAGTTTCAGGCGACTCTCGTCGGCTTTCTCGATGGCGCGGCCGAACACCGTGGTCTGCCCCGGGCCCGAAAACCTGCCGTCGGAACAGAAATCCCATGAACGCCACCGACGGAAACAATGCCATTCGCGTCGATCTCATGCTGATCGCCGACATGGTGGAACAGGGCTCGCGTGTTCTGGACGTGGGCTGCGGCGACGGTGCCCTGCTGGCCCATCTGGGGCGGGCCAAACAGGTGGACGGCCGTGGGATCGAGCTGTCCATGAGCGGAGTTCGGACCGCCGTCAGTCAGGGTCTGTCCGTCATTCAGGGGGATGCCGACACCGATTTGAAAAATTATCCTTCCGGAGCCTTCGACTACGTCATCCTGAGCCAGACCTTGCAGGCGACCCGGGCTCCCAGAGACGTGTTGGAGCACCTGCTGCGCATCGGACGGCATGCCATCGTGTCTTTTCCCAATTTTGCTCACTGGCGGTTGCGTTGGCATCTCCTGGCAATGGGGCGAATGCCGGTAACCGGGTCTCTGCCCCTCCAGTGGTGGGAGACGCCGAACATCCACTTCTGCACGATCCGCGACTTCGTTCTGTTGTGCGAGACGCTGGGCATTGAAATCGAGCGCGGGTTGTGTCTCGACAACTACGGCCACGCCCAGCCTTTCCGCGCCACCGGGTGGCTGGCCAATCTGTTGGGCAGCCAGGCGGTCTATCTCCTCCGCAGGAGGTAATAATGCCAACGGTACGAGGGGACTCGTCCCCTCGTGCTCCCCATTCCTTTCCGACTTTCCAGGGTATCGGCAACACCATCGGCACCATCAGCGATCTTTCCGCCGGTATTGCCTCGTCGGTAGATCAGCAGAGTGCTGCGACCAGGGAAATCGCTCGCAATGTTGAGCAGGCTGCGGGTGGAACTCAGGACGTTTCCAGAAACATCGCCGGCGTCACCCAGGCCGCCGGACAGGCCGGCGACTCGGCCCGGGTCGTTCAGACCTCGGCCGAGGAACTGTCCCAGCAGGCCGTCCGCCTGCGCACCGAGGTGGACCAGTTCATTGCGCGAATCCGCAAGGGGTAGTTGTATCTCTGAACGGAACGTTTGACTCACGAATTGTTTTCTCAAGAAAAGTCATGCGAG
>JBKACM010000104.1:0-8455 GCA_046269335.1 Alphaproteobacteria bacterium
TGACTCATCACGGTCTGGGAATGGCGCATTGAGCGCCCGCGCGATCGTTCGCGCGCAAGCCAAGGGGCCGGACGGCCTCGCCGGCGATTGAGGGCGTTGATCGGTCACGATCAACGCGGATTGGTATGACACGGGGGACGACCCTGGCACGGGATATGGGGTTTGTCGGATATGATCGATGCGTTACAGTAAGTGCGTTGCCTGTTCGCGAACCATCGGCTGGGTGGGGCTTGGCACCAACCTGGTCCTGATGGTGATGAAGACGCTGGTCGGCCTGGTGTCCGGGTCCCAGGCCATGGTTATGGACGCCATGTATTCGGCCAAGGACGTGGTTTCCTCGCTCCTGGTCATCGTCGGTGTTTCGGTATCCGACAAGCCGCTGGACGAGGAACATCCCTACGGCCACGGCAAGATCGAGTTCGTCCTGTCCCTGATCATCAGCATCGTTTTCCTGGCGGTCACCGCCTACCTCCTGATGCATGCCTTCCAGATGCTGCTGGACTCCAGTCGTCATCGGACCCCCCATATCATCGCCCTGTGGGCGGCCCTGGTTTCCGTCGGGGTCAACCTGGCCATGTACCGTTACGCCCGGTGCGTGGGCAACGAGATCAACAGCCCCATGGTCCGGACCCTGGCCAAGCACAGTCACTCGGACGCGGTGGCGTCGGGTGTGGTGGCCGGAGGCATCGTCGGGGCGCATTATCTTGGGCTGTCGTGGCTGGACCTGGTCATCGCCATTTTCGAAGCCCTGGACCTGCTGTACCTTGGCGGCCAGGTGTTCTGGGAGGCCTACAAAGGCCTGATGGATCGCAGCGTACAGAGGCCCTTGCGGGACAATATCCTGCGGTTGGCGCGGGGCACACCCGGGGTGATCGCGGTCCGCTTGTGCCGCGCCCGTCATGTGGGGCAGGAGATTTCGATCGAGATGGTCCTGGTGGTGGACCGGGCGTTGTCGGTGGCGGATGCTCAGGCCATCTGTGACGCCGTGAAGCAGAGGGTGAGCGCCAGAGTGCCTCATATCGGGGCCCTGCAGGTAAGTGCCACGGGCGGCGATGGGGATGAGATTGGGGAGGTGCCGCTTGCTTCCTCATCCCGGCCGAGAACGGGCAACGTGGACGATGAGATACTGGCCGACGCCGGCTTGTGATCGCGGTGCGCGCGCACGCCCATGCGCGCGCAAGCCAAGGGGCCGGACGGCCCCGCCCGGCGGTTGAGGGGCCTGAACAAATCAGGGTAATCGGGATCACCCGATTACCCTGGGATCGCGATAGCTGAAGCGTGGTTGGAACTCGCGGATGATGAAGTTTGGCGAAGCGACGGCTGAGGATGCGGGCTTTTGCATGCGACCCTGGCGGCCGATGGTGACCGGGCTCGCGATCCTCGTGTTTGGGACGTTCTTCTGGGCGTTCTACCTGCTCAGCCATTACTGGGAGGACGACTATTTTGCCGGGGTTGACGACCTTGACGTAGGCAGTTTCCTGTTGCGCAACGTCGCGGCGGGACAGCCTGCGGGGTTGTTGGATACGATCCAGCCAGCGGTGGTCGGCATCGGCAGGGGCAAAGCCGGCACCGATGCCGGCGTTGTGGCCTCCGGCGCGATCGTCAGCGGCACCGGCTACGTGCTCACCACGCTGCATTCGGTGATGGGGGCTCAGGAGATCAACGTCCAGGTGAACACCCCCACCGGGATCCGGAATTATCCGGCCCAGATCGTCAAGTCGGAACCGACGCACGATCTTGCGCTTCTGAAGATGCGGACCACCGACCGTTTCCTGCATTTCTCACTGGCGGACCCGAATGCTCCGGCGGTACCGACAACGGTGTTCGCCGCTGGGTTCGGTCCACGCGGGGTGCCGATTCTTCGTCAGGGACAGATGGGTGCCGGGCGACGCACGGTGGACACGGGCGGAGGGGCGGTCTCGCATCTTCTAATCAACGATGCCGCCTATACCTGGGAGCAGGCGGGGGGGCCGGTGGTCAATACCGCCGGTGAACTCGTGGGCGTCACGGTGCTGCTGAACAACCCGAAGGGTGGGGTCGAGGGGTACGCGGTGCCGGCCAGCGTCATCGCCTCCCATTTCCAGGACCTGGTGAAATTCCGGCGCATGAAGGCCAATCCGCCGGCACCTCCGGTTCCCGTTCCTGCCCCGTCCACTGGCACGCCTGCGCCTACCCTTGCCCCTTCATCTACGCTTCCCTCCTCCCCCTCGGTAACGATTCCGGGCGAGGGGCAATGGGCAACTGCTGCCGCGGCATGGTGGGCCAAGGCGCGGGCGGAGGTCGCCGACAAGCCACCGCAGAGCCTGGGCATGAACGTGGCGGCCCCAGTCCTCCCGGTTCCAGCTCCGGTACTCGCGCCCGCTCCCGCCATTTCACCCTCCATGCCGGCTCCGATACCCGGGACCACGTCGCCGACGGTGCTGGGAGGACCCGGGGTGCTGCCGACATTGCCGCAGGTGTTTCCGGCCGTGGATCCGGACCATACGGGGGGCGTGACCATCGGCGGTTTCCCCGTCGTTGACATTGTCGGCCTGGCCGTCCTGGCGCTGGTGGCGGGGATCGTGGGAGGCATGATGACCATGGGTGGCGGCGTTCTCCAGGTCGCCGGCATGATGATCTTCTTCGGCTATGGGATGTATCTGATCCGGCCGGTCGCCTGTATCACCAACGTGTTCGTCTACGGTGCCGCCGCGCTGCGCAATGATCGCGCCGGCCTAGTGATGTGGGACAACGTGCGGGCCCTGGCACCGTGGGGCGTCGGTGGCGTGGTCGTCGGCTATTTCATCGGCAATGCCATTGATGACAAGGTGGTGGCTTTCGTGCTGGGAACCTTTGCCCTGCTGATGGCGCTCAAGGGCCTGCACGAAATCTTCACCAGCCACAGGAGCGAGGAGATCCTGATCGACGAGAGCCGGCTCGGGAAAAAGACGCCAAGGTGGGAGGCCGGGGACGCGGAGATGGCGGGCCCGGACGGTCAGGACCGGGTCGAAAAGCGTGTCCATGCCCCCGGAAAAAACCACGCCCGCAATGCGCTGCTCGGATTGCCGATGGGGCTGGTCAACGGGATTCTCGGTATCAGTGGCGGCGTGGTCGAGGTTCCCCTGCAACGGTATTACGGCGGGGTCTCTCTGCGCAACGCTATCGCCAACAGCTCGGTTCTGGTGTTCTGGGCTTCGGTCGGCGGGACTGCGGTCGCCTACGCTCACGGAATCAGCATCGGCATACTGGACTGGAATGCGCCCCTGTCCCTGGCCCTGATCATGGTGCCCGGTGCCTACGTCGGCGGTCTCCTGGGGGCCAGACTGATGAAGGTTCTGCCTACGGTCGTCCTGCGCTGGATTTACACCGCCATCATGCTGGCGACGGCCATCAAACTGTTGTCGGTGTCCTCATGAGGGGGGGACAGGAAAAGAGGGCTCCCCTGGCGCTGGTTCTGGTGGTGTCGCTTCTGTTTCTCGACATCTCCGGCGGGTGGGCGGCCGGTATGCGCACACCCCAGATTCCGGCCGATACGGTCCACTTTGGTCCACCGCCTCAGGGGGGGGCTGGAGCGACGACGGAACCCCCGAACTATGTGCCGCGCACGGTTCAGGTGTTCGAAGCCCACTGGCAGGGGCTGGACGGGCGCCTCCTGACCGGTGAGATTCGGCGCAAACTTCGCTTTCCCGACACGTTGCGCGGGGTGCTGGTGGGCGAGGTGACCCTGAACGCCGCCGCATCCGGAGTACTGGCAGGGGATGTCATCGTCATGGTAGAAAATCAGCCGGTCGCCACCGTCGAGGAGTTTCAGCGGGCGACCCGTCTGGTAAAGGACCGGCGGGAAGCGCGCCTGACGGTGATGCGCAAGAGGGCAGCCGATGCCGCCGGGGGTATCGCCCTGAGCCAGATGACCCTGGTGCTGCGGGGGGAACCTGACCTCGGCTTCGCTCAGGTGGAGGGAGCCCCGATGATTCTGCCAGGAGCCGAACGTCCACATTCGTACCGCGGTGCCTGTACCAATTGTCATGCGGTCGGCCGAGGTTTCGAGTTGACGCCGGACCCCGATCTCATCACCCTGCCGCCGGCTCCGATCACGGCGGACGTGGCGACGCGCGGCATGCGCCCGCATGAGGATCGTGGACCCTGCGAGGCCTGTCATGTGATCCTCCGTTGAGGCCCGTGAATCGGACGGAGCGAGAAAGTTTCCCGGCGATCGGCCGGCGCGGAGAAAGAGGGACGTGAAGATGGGACAAAAAATGGATGCCATCGAGACCATCGAGCTTTACGCGCGCTATAGCGCCCTGCTGGCGCGACGGATGGCCACCACCCTGGTGGAGGGGTTCCGTTCCGCCTTCACCGTCGACGGCTCGGTTCGCGATACCCTCTTCCGCGAACGTGGCATCACCCTGGCAAAGGGGGGCCATTACTCGCGGGCGGCAACCCTGCTGGAACCGCTGCTGGCTGCCCATCCCACCGATCCAGAAATCATGCTCCACCTTGGGATGTCGTACCTGAGGACCGGGCGGCAGGAGGATGGTATCCGCCTGCTGGAGAAGATGCAGGCCATGCGGGGGGACATCAAGTCGGCGACCGCTCTTGGAATCGCCTATTGCCAGGTAGGCCGGGACGAGCAGGCCATCCCCCTGCTGCAACGGGCGGCCGAGGCCAACTCCGACAACTTCAACATCCGCTATCGGCTTGGGGTCGCCTTCGACAACGTCGGACGGCACGAAAAGGCGATCGAGTGTCTCCAGGAGGCGCTGGAGTTGCGCCCCGAGGATGCCAGGGCCTATCGGGCCATCGCCTTCGCCTACGAGCAGAAGGGGGATCACGAGACGGCGGTTGGCTACTTCAAGCGCGCCAGCGAGCTGGAGGAAGGCAAAGTGTGATACCTGTGAGTATCAGGTGAAATTCGCGACGCCGGGGAGCACAGGGAATGGCGGATGTCTATCAGGAAGAGCGGGAGGCGGGAGCCAGCACACAGCGGGTGAAGCTCTCGGATGCTCTGCTTGTGGACCTGTACCGCCACGCCGCCGATCCGGAGGGGCAGATTCCGGTGGTGCGGGGGCTGAAGGTGATCATCCTCGTCAGCGTCGTGTCGCTGGTGGCGTTTTGCGCCACGCTGTTCTACAACTACAACACGTTCGTCTACCTGCACGAGGACGTTCTCAACAAGTGGGGCAATCTGGAATCCGCCATCCAGCGGCGCAGCAACCTGTTTGCCAATCTGGTCAAGCTGACCCTGAATCACGCCGCTCTGGAACACAGCATCTATTCCCATGCCGCCGATGTCCGAACCGAGATCATCAAGAAAAGCGATCTTCCGGCCTCGGTGGCCAAGGAACTGGTCAACAAGGCCACGGCGGATCCCGGCAAGGAGGGCGCGATAAACTGGGAGGGGATCCTGGGCCAGCTTGCCGGGGACCAGGGAATGAATTCCTCCCTGGGACGTCTGTTGGGTCTGGTCGAACAATATCCCAATGTCCGTTCGTCGGAGACCTACCAGCATGTGATGACGGCCCTGGTGGAGATGGAGGACCGGATCGTCGTGGCACGGGAGCACTACAACACGGCGGCACGGGACTACAACGCGGCGATTACCAAGTTCCCCTGGAAGGTGCTGGCCGAATGGACCCAATTCGGACGCGCGGAGTACTTCAATGGCCAGAATGCTCCCGTCGCACCGATGATTACCCCCGGCATGTTCCAGGAACTGCTACCCTACGTCGCAGTCAAGGGAGAGCAGAAGCGGGAAGATGTCGGGACCTCGGCGGATCCGACACAGTCCCGGCCCGCGCAGAATGGAGGGGCAGGCAGATGATCTGGCTGGCGATAACCCGCGGCGGGGCCATCGTTTCCCTGGCGGCGGCGGCGTTGCAGCTTTATGATACCATCGTCCGCGAGGTGAAGCCGAACCGGATCTACTATAGCTGGGAGGCGGCCCGATACCTCGGCCTCAGCCGGGAGGTGGTCGTCGAACTGGTGAGGAACGGGCAGTTGCGCGGCCGGCTGGTCGATGGCAACTATCGCATACCTGGACAGAGCATCCTGGATTACCTGAACAAATGACCCAGCCCGTCTGTAGCCAGTGCCGGGATGAAGTCGTCTGGTGGGCGGTGTACGTCAACCTGGGAATGATGGTGTTCAAGGGCTTGCTGGGGTTCATGAGCGGCTCTCACGCTCTGATCGCCGATGCCTGGCACTCGGGGGCCGACGTGGTGGCCAGCGGAGTGGTTCTGGCGGCCGTCAAGATGTCGAATCGACGGCCGGATGAAAGATATCCGTTCGGGTACGGCAACGTGCAGTTTCTGTCCTCGGCTGTGGTCGGGCTCATTCTGTTGTTCGGCTCGCTGTATCTTCTCTACGCGACGACCATGCGCATCGTGGGCGGCAATCTGACCGCACCCAGCGTGGTGGCGGCCCTGGGGGCGGTCGTCTCGGTCATCACCAACGAGATGATGTTTCGCTACCAGAGCTGTGTCGGGCGGGAGAGCAACAGCCCGGCGATCATCGCCAATGCCTGGGACAATCGGTCGGATGCCCTGTCCTCCGTGGGTGTGCTGGTCGGAATCGGCGCGGCCGTCGCGGGCTACCCGATCGCTGACTCGCTGGCGGCGATTTTCGTCGCTCTGTTGATCGCCAAGATCGGTATCGAGTTGAACGTGGACGCGATCAAGGGGTTGATCGACTCCTCGGTGGAAATGGATGTCCTGCGGCTGGTTTTCCAGATTGCCGTGGATACGCCGGGGGTCGAGGGAGTACACAGCCTGCGGGGACGCTACGTGGGGGAGGAGATGCACCTGGAAATCAGCGTGTATGTCCAGGGCGATCTTTCCATGGCGGAAGGGGATGCCATCGCCGCCAGCGTGAGGGATCAGGTGATGGCCGAACTGGTGCATGCCAGGGATGTCCGTGTCGCCGTGACCCCGGCACCGGCCGCGCCGGCGGGATCGAGGCGATCGCCGGGGCGGGGGTTGGCCGTGGTCAGTCCATCGGCATAGGGATCGGATATCGGCTCGGGGGATGTCGGGGGTGCGGAAATGATCAGAACGGAGCATGCGATCCTCGCGGCCGGAGCCGTGTTCGTGGTCGCGGTGATTGGCGCGGCGATGATCCCGGATGACGTATGGGAACGTAGCGGTGGCGAGGCCGGTGTGGTGATCGCCCACGCGGTAGGGGCCGGTGGCGGTATCGCCAATCCGGCCATGATTCATCCTGTCGCCCCCATGGCCCCCATGGCTGCCGGTCAGGTCCAGGGTCAGGTGATGGGGGAGGCTCCCGGAGGGGGGATGGCCATGAACGTCGCGGGTGCCGCGACGCCGGCGCAGGCTCCTGGCGGGGCCTGGGGACGGGGCTCGGCCACCCGGGGACTCATTCCCTTTACCCGGGCCAAGACCCAGCCGTTCTCGGGTCGGGTTGCGTCGATGGTCGTGCTGGGAGGGGATGTAGGCTGGGGTCAGGTGCACATCTGGGTAGGCGACGTTGGTCAGCCGGTCCAGCAAGTCTCCCTGGGGCCGGACTGGTACCTGAATTATCTGGGCTGCGCGGTGGCGGAAAACGCCATGGTGCGGGGAATCGCGTTCAAATTCGATAATCTGCAATCAAATGTCGAGCTGTATGCGAAGACCCTGACGGTGAACGGCCTGGAATGTCGTCTGCGGAACGACGAAGGCTTTGCGCTGTGGTCGAACCAGCTTCAGTAGGGTGCGCCATTGCCGAACCTCTTCGACATCCTCGCGCGTATAGGC
The DNA here is from genome assembly GCA_046269335.1 of Alphaproteobacteria bacterium. GTDB lineage: Bacteria > Pseudomonadota > Alphaproteobacteria > Rhodospirillales > Rhodospirillaceae > JADFXL01. Next base: position 7,728 of record JBKACM010000104.1, read on the forward strand.
CGGCTGTTTGGTCCCAGGATCATGGCGGGGGTGCTGGCGCTGTTTCTGGTCGGCGTACTCCTGGTGTGGGGCGGGGCCGGCAACAGTCTGTTCGGAATCACGAAGAATTTCTCCCCCAGGGTGATCGAGGGTCAGATGGTCGGGCGTCTGGCGGGCCCCACCGATCCATCGATGTTCGACTCCATAGCCAAGTTTTTCACGCCGCAACCTCAATTCCGGCTGATGACCATCCGTCACATTCCCCGAATCAAGATGGGGGTGCCGATGCCGCATCCGTTCGTCGGTACCTGCCAGAACTGCCATCTCTATGTCGGCGGACCGGGACCCGGCAACCAGTTCAAGACGCCGGTGGGGGCGGTGCTGGAGGAGTTGTCACGGGTCCGAAAACTGGGGCCGCCGCTGCTCCCGACCTCGCAACGCCCACACCCGCCGGCAGGGCGTTGCATCAAGTGCCACGACATCGTGGTCAAGGTCCCGGTGGAAAAAGGGCGGAATGGCCTGATGTGGGTGCTGTAGCTCCCGGTCCGCCGCGTCCCCCTTGCTACGCAAACCAGGGTAATCGGGCGAAAATAGGAATAGGACGTCAAGTCGGGGTAAAACTGGAACAACTGGCGCACTGAGCGCCCGCGCGCCCGTGCGCGCGCAAGTCAAGGGGCCGGACGGCCCCGCCCGGCGCGTGAGGGAACAAGCGATGGCACCAAAAGGATACCCATACATGGCCTTACAAC
>JBKACM010000105.1:0-2956 GCA_046269335.1 Alphaproteobacteria bacterium
GTGGCAGCCTGGCGGTGGGGGAGGACGTCGATGTCCACCTTGTCGATCTGCTCCGGACGCAGGAAACGACGGGCGAATTCCTCGTGGGTTCCGGAGGAAAGGAAAAGCTCGACAAGGTGGACATCGACGTCCTCCCCCACCGCCAGGCTGCCACCAGGTGAGCCGGCGGCTCACCGGTAGAATATTTTGACAACCGGAAGCCGCCGTCAGAGACGATCAAGGACGAGGGGACTCGTCCCCTCGCATGACTTTTCTTGAGAAAACAATTCGTGAGTCAAACGTTCCGCTCAGCGGTATAAATCACGAACCCCCGATACCGACCGCTCTGGGCTCCGCCAGAACCGTCTTGACCGTTCCCGCCAGCCGTTCCAGGCTGAAGGGCTTGGCGAGAAAATGAACGTCCGGAATGTCCTCGACCGTTTCCCTGGTCATTTCATCGGAATAACCCGACATGAGAATCAGGCGGATGTCCGGGTTCTCATCCCGGACCATGCGGGCCAGAGTGGCCCCGTCCATGCCCGGCATCACCACATCGCTGATGAGAATGTCGATCGTCATCTGGGCTTCGCGTACCAGTTCGATGGCGGCTTCTCCAGTCCCGGCCTCGATGACGGTATAGCCCTTGTTGCGCAGGGCCCGGGCGGCGAAGGTCCGTACCGCGTCCTCGTCTTCCACCAGCAGCACGGTCCCGGCACCGGTCAGATCCGCCGTCACCTCCAGGATCGGAGGCCGCTGGGTCTCCGCTTCCGGCGAATTCGCCGCGGTCGGCGGCTCCAGCAGCCGACGGGAGGGGAGGGGCGCGTTCCGGCGGCGGCCAAAGACCGCGTCCTCGGCCTCCATGTCGCGCAGAGCCTCCGTGTCACTCGCCTCCTCGGGGGTGTAACGGGGCAGGTAGATGGTGAACGTGGAACCCTCACCCGGCGCGCTGTCCACCAGAATGAACCCTTCGGTCTGGCGGACGATGCCATAGACCGTGGACAGACCCAGACCGGTGCCGGCAGCACCCTGCTTGGTGGTGAAGAACGGCTCGAAAATGCGGCCGATGTTCTCGCGCGAGATACCGCTGCCGGAGTCATTGACCTCGATGGTGACGTATTCTCCGGGGGGGATGTAGTCAACGCCTCGCTGTGTCGGAATGTCGAAGGTGACGGCTCCGGTGCGGATGGTCAGGACGCCCCCACCCGGCATGGCATCGCGGGCATTGACCGCGAGGTTGATAATCACCTGATCCAGTTGCCCGGGGTCCACCCGGACCACCCCGACGTCGCGGCCATGCACCAGTTTCAGATCGATGGTTTCGCCCAGGAGGCGACGCAGCAGATAGGACAGTTCCGCCAGGGCTTCCGACACGTCCACCATGTGCGGCTGTAGCGGTTGACGGCGGGAAAAGGCCAGCAGTTGGCGAACCAGATTGGCGGCCCGGTTGGCGTTCTGCTTGACCTGCATGATGTCCGCGAACGACGGGTCCCCGGCCCGGTGCCGTTGTAGAAGAAGATCGCAAAAGCCGATCATGGCTGTCAGCAGATTGTTGAAATCGTGGGCGACCCCACCGGCGAGCTGGCCCATGGCCTGCATCTTCTGTGCCTGGGCAAACTGGATTTCTAGCGATCGCTGCTCGGTGGTTTCGATGAAATGCAGGACCAGCCCGGTGACCTCGTCATGATTGCCGTAGGACTGGGAGCCGCCATCCTCGCTCATGGGGCTGATGAACAGACCCGCGACACGTTCCCGGGTGGTATTCAGCCGCAATTCCAGATGCGCGGCGGGAGCCGTACCCATGACCACTTTCGACAGGGCGTTGGTAAGTTCCCCCCGGTCCTGACGGGCGATGCGGTCGGCCAGCGGCTGGCCGACCAGGAGCGTCCGGGTGTGACCGACCATTTCGGCGAAGGCCCGATTGCAGGCGGTGACCACGCCCTCCATGTCGCACAGCACGACGCCCACCGGGGCCTCGTCGAACAGCCATCGGAAACGGTTTTCGGACTCGTGCAGGGCCTGTTCCCATTCCCGTTCCTGCATCACGTCGCGCACGACCACCGAGCGGGAGCAGGTCTCGCCGGCGTCGTCGAAGGGGGCGTGGCAGACGAACGCCTCGAAGGTGCCACCGTCGTGGGTACGAAAGGTCATCTCGCCCCGGTTTTCCTCGGCGACTTCGGGTCCGGGAGGGGAGGCCAGGACCTCGGCCAACGTCCGGTTCTTCAACGATTCCGTTCCCACGCCCAGCCATTCCGCCAGTCGCTGGTTGACGAAACGGAATCGCCCTTCGGCATCGGCGGTGAATAGCCCGACCGGGGCAAAATCGAAAAAATCGGTCAGGTCCTCGTGATCGCGCCGAAGAACATCCTCGATGGCATGGCGGGCGGTCACGTCCTCCAGGCTCCACAGGACCGGTCCCTTGCGATCACTCCGCCCGCCCCGCCGCAGAGGCCGCACGGTGATTCTATACCACTCCGGTTCGGTCCCGGTGCCGCCCAGGAGCGGGAGTTCCACGCATTCGGAAGCCAGACCGGTGGCCGCTCCACGCAAACGCTCGAAGGCATCCAGGGCGCGGGCGTCGGAACCGAGCCTGGCGCTCAGGGCTTCCAGGGGCGGGCGATTCTTCAAAAACGGCAGCGCAGCAGCGTTCGCCAACAGAATCTCACCACCAGGGGTGGTCACGATGCGCGGGCCAGCCTCCGCCTCCAGGGTGGCGACGGCGAGGCGAGCCCGTTCCGCCTCGCGATGACGCCTGGCCCGGCTGAGAGCCAGGTAGGACAGGGCGGCGACGGCGGCGACGCCCTCCAGCAGCACGGCCCACATGGGGGCCGGCTTCACGTCCAACGCCATGATCACCAGGGTGGTCACGGCGGCCAGCAGAATCAGGAAAAAAGGGTCACGGAGCAGGTCGACGAGGCAACGAACCCTTGATCCGCATAACATAACTGATGACCTCCGCCACCGCCTTGTAGTGCTCCGG
>JBKACM010000105.1:2966-8420 GCA_046269335.1 Alphaproteobacteria bacterium
GGATCTCCTGGTTCAAATCGACGCTGGCGTAAAGACCGCGTGCCAGCGGCGGGTTTTCGACAATCGGCACCTCGTTCTCTTCCGCCACTTCCCGAATCCGCAATGCGACCAGGTCGGCCCCCTTGGCGACGAGCCGTGGTGCCTGCATTTCCTCTATTTTATACAACAATGCAACGGCATAATGGGTCGGGTTGGTTATGACCACGCTGGCGTTCGGCACCTCCTGCATCATCCGCACCCGCGCCCGCTCGGCCCGCAGACGCCTCTGCCGGGCCTTCACGTGCGGGTCGCCTTCGGACATCTTGTGCTCGTCGCGAACCTCGGTCTTGGTCATCCGCATTTCCTGATTGTGTTTGTAGCGCTGATACAACAGATCGGCGGCGGAAATAGCGGTCATGGAAATGGTGACAGCCATGAGGAGCGATATGGTGATGTCGTGCAGTTGCTCAAGCGTTCCGGGCAAGGCCATATCGACCATGCGGCCCAGTCCCGACATCTCCGGAACCACCGTGATGTAGACGGCGGTAATCAGCACGCCGAGTTTGGCCAGGCTCTTGACCAGTTCGACCAGACTCTGCACCGAGAAAAGACGCTTTATGCCCTTCATCGGGTTGATGCGGGACATGTCGGGCGCGATCTTGCCGGGAGTCCAGAGAAGCCCGTGCTGCAACAGGTTCGACGCGATCCCCAGGACCATGAACATGCCGACGGGTAGCGCCAGAATCAGGGCCAGCTCCCCCAGCAGACGCACCAGGATCAGGAACAGGTGCTCGGAATCCGTCGGAATGAAAGCTGGTTCGGTGATGAACGGGACCAGGACTGCGGAAAGATCGCGCACCATTTTGGGTACCATGAACGACACCAGCACCAGGACGCCAGCCAGCATCGTCCAGTGGGTAATGTCCATGGAGGTGGCGATACTGCCTTCCTCCCGTGCCTTGGTGATTCGTTTTTCTGTTGGTTCTTCTGTTTTGTCGTCGCTGTCGTCGTCTTCGGCCATCGTTCACCCCGGAGCGACGTATCCCGCGATACCATCGCGGAAGAAGTTGAGAAAAGCGATGGTCATCGGCGGGATCACCACCATGAACAGGGCCAGTCCCAGCAGAAGCTGGGCCGGCAGGCCGACGAAGAAGGCGTTCATCTGCGGCATGAGGCGCGCGATCACGCCAAGCCCTACCTGGAAGACCACCGAGGCCACCAGAAACGGTGCCGCCATCTGGGCCCCGAGCACGAAGCCCTGATCCAGGGTCTTCAGGGCCACCTGGGAAAGGTCGCCGACAAGAAGGGGATGTCCCGGACGGAACAGGGTATAGCTGTCCACCGCCGCCTGGAATACCAGATGATGCAGGCCAGCGGCGAAAATGGCCATGACGGCGATGTTGCCCAGAAAACCCACGATTACCGCCGATTGTTCCTCGCTGACGGGATCGAAAACCATCGAGTTGGCAAAACCTGAAACGAACGAGATCATCGTGGCGGCGGAATGGATCGATACCAGCAGGATTTGCAGCATCAGGCCCATGAAAACCCCGATCGTCACCTCGCTGACGATGGTGAGGAACAGCCCCAGGGTGGTCCTGGGCAGGGCGGGAAGGAGAGGCGTCACCAGAGGCAAAACCAGAAACGAAAGCGAGAGCCCCAGAAACAACCTGGCCTGCGGCAGAACGTACTGGGCCCCAAGCCCTGGCATCAACATGACCACGGAGCCGATGCGAGCCACCACCAGGACGAAGCGGTAGATGTCCGTGGAAAGAATCTGCTCCAGCATGCCGCCTATCCCAGACTGATCATGCGATCGAACATGCTCTGGGTGAACGCGATCATCTCACGCAACATGAAGGGCGCAAAAAGTATCAGGGAAAGAAACATGATCAGGATCTTGGGTACGAAGGCCAGGGTCGACTCCTGAATCGACGTCACGGTCTGAAAGATGGAGATGATCAGACCGACGGCCATCCCGATCAACAGGACGGGGGCGGACACCTTTATCAGCACCATCACCGCCTCACGGGCGACTTCCAGAACCTCGGTCTCGTTCATGGGCGTGCCCCATACCAAAAGCCTCGCGCCATTGGTGCTACAAAGGCATCTTGAGAACTTCGTTGTAGGCGCTGATGACCTTGTCACGGATCGCGACCACGGTCTCCAGAGTCAGTTGGGCATTGGAGACGGCGGTCACCACGTCGCGCAGGTCCGCCTTGCCGGTGATGGCCTTCATCTCCAGGTGCTCGGCCTTTTTGTTGCTGGACACCGCATCCTGGACCGTGTGCTTGACCAGATCGGCAAAGGACTCGCCCACCCTCGGTCCCTCGTCGGACTTGTCGAGAGGGACCCCCTGCAGGTTTCGGGCTGCGGCCCGATAGGCCGAAATCGCGTCGGTAAAATTGCTGGCCACGGCTTTCCCTCAAGATTCAGCGGAGCATATCGACGGTTCGCTTCAGCATGTCCCTGGCGACGTTCACGACGTTCAGATTGGCCTCGTAACTGCGCTGTGCCTCGCGCATGTCCATCAACTCCACCAGTGGGTTGACATTGGGGGTCAGGACGTAGCCATCGGGATCGGCGGCCGGGTGGTTGGGATCGTGACGGCGTGCGAACTCCGACCGGTCGATATCGATCTTGTCCACCTTGACCGCGTTGACGCCGGTCTCGGCGTTGACCGCATTTTTGAACACCACCACCTTGCGCCGGTACGGATCCCCCCCAGGCACCTGGGACAGGGAGTCAGCGTTGGCCAGATTCTCGGAGACGATGCGCAGCCGCGTCGACTGCGCCTTCATGCCGCTGGCGGCGATCTGCCCGGTGCGGAGCAAGTCATCCATGGTCACCACCCTTTCCCAAAGCCCTCAGGAACCCCGACGTCTACCCGTTGCCCCTGCCGATCGCCAGACGGATAAGCGCTATCTGCTTCTGGAAGATATTGGCGACAAGTTCGTACTGCCCCCGGCTCTCGGAGACCTTCAGCATCTCGTCCTCCACCACCACCGAATTTCCTGACGGCGCGGCGTCGTAGCGGAGCGGTGCCTCGGCGCGAAACTGCCCCCGGTCGGGCAGAGTACCCAGCGAATGGGCCGGGTCGGTACGGGCAGGCTTCACCTGGTGCGCCTCCAATGCCTGTTCCCGCACCATCTTCTGGAAGTCCTGGGGCTTCAGGTCCCGTGCCCGGTACCTGGGCGTGTCGGAATTGGCGATATTCTGGGCAAGAACCTGTTCGCGCTGGGAAAGCCAGTCCATGCGCTTCTTGGCCATGTCAAGCAGGGTCAGTTTGCTGAAATCCATTGCCAGTACACCCGGTTCTTTCCCTGAAGGCGGGGGATAGTATCACGCCGCATCGTTTAAGATATGGTAAAAGCGGAACCGCTTAGGTAGTCGACTTCCGGGTAATCGGGTAAACCCGATTACCCTGGTTTGTTCTTGCCCCTCAATCGCCGGGCGGGCGCGTCCGCGCCCTTGGCTTGCGCGCACACGGGTGCGCGGGCGCTCAATGCGCCATTTGTTCCCATTTTACCCCAACTTAACGTCCTAATTCCTATTTTCACCCGATTACCCTGTAGTCGACTTCACCCGTCGGCTCCGGCGGTCCGGTCCTCCGCCGGCAGAGCGACGTGAAACTCCGAATAGGCACCGGACTGAGATTCCACCCACAGCTTTCCACCGTGCGCCTCGACGATCTTCTTGGCTACCGCAAGACCGATCCCCGTGCCGGAAAAGTCGCCCGCGCCGTGCAGACGCTGAAAGATCATGAAGATCCGGTCGAACTGGCCGGGATCGATGCCGATACCGTTGTCCCGGATCGAAAACAACCAGTTCTCCGGTTTACGCATCACGCGAACCCCGATTTCTGGGGATCGGTCGGGGGATCGGTACTTGATGGCATTGCCAAGCAGATTCTGGAACAGGCGCACCAGTTCCTGCTCGTTTCCAAGGATCGTAGGCAATTCACCGAAGATCGTGATCCTGGCACCGCATTCCGCTATCGCCTGGCGCAGGTTGTCCTGTGCCGTTTCGATGACCCGGCTCATCCCCACCGGGCCGGGAGAGCGCGTACCGCGCCCCACCCGCGCGTACTCCAGCAGGTCGCGTATCAGGGACTGCATGCGGCCGACACCTTCCAGGGCATAGCCGATGAACTCTCCGGCATCCGTGTCCCGGTGATGGCCTTGGTCCTGTTTCAGCAGTTGCAGGTAGCCGCGGATCATGCGCAGCGGCTCCTGGAGATCATGGGAGGCGGCATAGGCGAACTGTTCCAGTTCGCGGTTGGAACGTTCCAGTTCCTCGGTCTTGGCGGAAAGGGCCCGCTGGGCCTGGGTCAGATCGCTAAGATCGATCCCCATGCCCAACAGGCAGTCGCGCCCGTCGAACTCCACGCGGCAGCCGGTGAAGTAGTAGGGGGTTCGCCGGCCGTCCTTGGCCACGAGCTCGGCATGACTGTCGGATTTCCCCTTCGTGAAAACCTCCGCGATACGGGATTGGATTCTGGTCCTGTCCTCGCCGACAAAGAGGTCCAGAGGATGAAGTCTGGTCATCTCCTCCGCATCATAGCCGCTTACCGTCTCGAAATTCCGGTTCCACAGCACGAACCGGTGACCCTGCTCAATGACGTAGAAAATGCCGGGCATGGCGTCTATGGCCAGTCGCATCGTATTGTGGGCCGCCGCGAGTTGCCGCTGCGTCTCCTTGATCTCCGTGATATCGGTGGAAATACCGCAAACGGCAAAGACGGCACCCGTCTTCTCGAACAGCGGAAATTTGAGCGTCAGATAGGTGAGCGGTTTTCCGTGGAATATCACGGGCTCTTCCAGGCGGATGTGCTGGCGGCTGGTGATAACCATGTTGTCGGCGGCAACGAGACGGTCGGCGACCTCCCGGACATGCAGATCGCGAACCGACCTGCCCAGGATTTCTTCCCGCGGTTTGCCGGTGGCGGACTCGAACTGGCGGTTGACGAAGCGATAGCGGCCGTTCACATCCTTGACGTGAATGAGTACGGTAGTGTTGTCGACGATCCCATACAGGATGGTGGTATTTTCCCACAACGCCGAGACACGCAGCATCAGATGACGCACGAAGAACAGGATCATTGCGGTAATCGCCATCCCGATGAGCGAAATCACCAGTGCATGATCACGCCACCGGGCAACATGCCCCCGGGTCGGACCCGATCCGTCTTCCACGATGTCAAGATAATGCAGGACGAGGCCATAGACAACCATCCCCCACAACGCCGCCACGAGCAGCAGCGAGGAAAGCAGGATTGTCCGATTCAGCCGTAAAACCTGGGCGGCCAACCGCTCCCGCGCTTCAAGCGGCTGCCAGACAGCTTCCATAGGCACCCCCTTCCAGGTCCGTTAGAGCGGTTTCCGACCGGGTCAACCCGGTCGGCTGGAATTGCTGGCTATTCTCCGACCTTCACACGGGAGGGGTCACAGGTTCAATCCCTGTGCCGCCCACCAT
>JBKACM010000106.1:0-8379 GCA_046269335.1 Alphaproteobacteria bacterium
GGTGGCGACGTATGAGGCGATGAAATCGGGAGCGTGAGAGAAAGAGGGGCAGGGTGAGTGCCGTCCGGCGGATCTGGACCCGGTGCCCCGCGCCGTTGCGGAGATGGCTGCGGGGTCTGCCGGGCTTCGCCAGGGTACGGGCGGGGCTTCTGTTCCTCCTGGACCCACGCTGGCGTAGCGAGTGGCTTCTCCTGCGTCGTTCGCCCGCTGGCCTGTTCCAGCCCCTCGGTGACACGGCGGAGGATCGTTATCCGCGGATCTTCGAAGCGGTACGGGAGGGCTTGCGGGAAGTGCCGGAGGCGCGCCTCCTGTCTTTCGGGTGTGCGACGGGCGAGGAGGTGTTCTCCCTGCGACGGTACTTTCCGCGTGCCGCGATCACCGGTCTTGACATCAACCCCCGTGCCATCGCCGTCTGCCAGCGACGTCAGAGGCGGTCCGGGGACATCGGGCTGCGTTTCCGCGTGGCGGCCTCGACGGCGGCAGAGCCGGCCCAGGCGTATGATGCCATCTTCTGCATGGCGGTGCTTCGGCATGGATGCCTGGGGGAAGTCCGGCCACAATGCTGCGAGCCGTGGATACGGTTCGGCGACTTCGAGCAGACCGTTGCCGATCTTGCCCGGTGCCTGCGTCCGGGCGGCCTCCTTGCCATCACCCACGCCAATTTCCGCTTCCGTGATACGCCAACCGCCGCCGGCTTTGACGTCGTTCTGTCGTGGAAACAGGATCGCCAACCGGAGGCAACGCCCTTGTTCGGTCCCGATGATACGTTCCTGGGAGAGGTACCGTACAATGAAGTCCTGTTTCGGAAAAAACCGGAGTTCACGGCTTGCCAGGGACCCGTGGCCGGAATACACCCGGGTATCGGACCCGCGGGTACACCAGGAAGCTTGATCACCGATGACCACGCACCAGGACTTCAGGGACATGGATGCCTGGGTGTTTGATCTCGACAATACGTTGTATCCGGCCTCGGCCAATCTGTTCCCCCAGATCGACCAGAGGATGAAGGAATACATCGCAAAGGCGCTGGGGCTCGATGTCGCTCAGGCATTCCTCCTGCAAAAGCAGTACTATCACGAGTATGGCACGACCCTGCGCGGCCTGATGCTGCGGCACGGGCTCGATCCGGATCCGTTCCTCGAATACGTCCATGCGGTGAACCACGACGTTCTGGGGCCAGACCCGGCTTTGGGCCAGGCGTTGGCGCGATTGCCGGGGCGACGTCTGGTCTATACCAACGGTTCGGAACATCATGCCGTCCAGGTGCTGGCGCGACTAGGCATCGAACGGTATTTCGAGGCCATCTTCGATATTCGTGCCGCCGGCTATATCCCCAAGCCGGACCCGGAGAGTTACGAGAGGATGGTCCGGCGGTTGTCGGTGCGACCGCGAAGTGCCGTCATGTTCGAAGACAGCGCCGCCAACCTTCTACCGGCGGCGAAGATGGGCATGACGACGGTGTGGGTAAAGCCAGACCCGGCCGGCGGGGAGCAGTGGTCCGCGCCGGCACCGGCCGACACCAGCCATTGCCACCACGTGACCGACAATCTCGTGGATTGGCTTGATGCGATCCGCTGCGCATGATTCCGAACATCTCAAACTTTCCTCCTATGGGAAACTCGTTGCCGATCGTATAGGATTTCCCGCCCCGGGTTTGCCGGGATTCGGGTCTGGTTGCGGATATTGGTCGTGGATATGGCAAAGCAGGAAGATCTCGCGTTCTTGAAAAAGGCGGTTCGGGAGCTGTTCGAGCGGATTCACACGATTCGCGAGGAAATTGCTGCCATCCGCAAACCCGGTACCGAGGATACCGACAACAGTTTCAGCGCCATGAGCGACCAACTCGACGCCATCGTCGAGGCGACCGAAACGGCGACCGACACGATCATGAACAACGTTGAGAGCATCGAAACTCTGGTCGCGACCGCAAGAAGTCATACTACCGCGCCGGAGGCGACTGCGGCGCTGGATCAGGTGGGGGACAAGATCGCCGCCGTGTTCGAAGCCTGTGCCTTTCAGGACATCACCGGGCAGCGCGTGACCAAGGTGGTCAAACTGATAAAGTACATCGAGGAGCGGGTGGACAGCCTGATTGCGGTCTGGGGGGCTGAGGCGCTGGAAAACGTCGAGGTCGTCAAGGAGCAGAGGGGCGAGTACGAGCAATACCTGCATGGGCCCCAGCTCAAGGGCCTGGCCAAGACCCAGGAAGAAATCGATCAGATGATGGGTCCGGTGAAGGCCACGGCTGCGGCGGTCAGGCCCGTCCCGGCGGCAAAGCCGGCACCGGCCGCACCCGCAAAATCGGCACCCGCCCCAACCCCAGCCCCGGCTCCGGTTGTGAAGTCTGCGCCGAAACCGCCTCCGGCTCCGGAACCGGCCGCGGAGGCACCCGCCCTGTCACAGGACGATATCGACAGCCTGTTCAACTAAGCAGGAATCTGGAGGATGAGCCGCAAGTGTGGCTCATCCTCCAAATTCCTGCTTAGACTCTGCCTCTGGCCGCTCAAGCGCCGCGCGGGCTTATCGCGGTATCCGACTTGGTCGGAAACCGCTCCAAACCCCGGCTCAGGGGCCGAACCTGCGCAGGGCCAGCAGGATTTCCAGGTAATCCGGTTCGTCGTCCGGTGACAGCAGGCCGTGGCGTATGGCAAAGTCCAGGATCACCAGGTTGACGTTGAACTTGAACTCGGTGGTGTTGCGTACCGTCTCCAGAACCCGCTCCATGGGCCACAGCAGGAAGGTGTCAATCTCGCCGTCGGTGTTCCTGGGCACGAAGTCCGGCGACAACTCCAGGTCAAAGCAGAACATGCAGTCCGGCTTCAGGCCGTGCTGACCCTCCATGCAGTAGGTGACGGCACCCACCGGCCGGGCCCGGGCCGCCAGGTCGGCGGGCATGTCGGCCTCCTCGGCACATTCCTTGATCAGGTTGTCCCGAAGCGACAGGCCGGCGGGCTGCCCGCCGGCAACCAGGTTGTCGAGTTTGCCGGGGGCTACCCGTTTGGTCGGACTGCGTCGTCCGACCCACATCTTCAGGCCTTCGTCGGTGTGGACCACGCCGTTGAGGTGAACTCCGAAGGCCCGGACACCGAGCAACGGCACCATGGCGCGATCCAGCCGCATCAGTTCCGGCGCGGCAAAAGCGCTTACCACCGGAAACATCTCGCCCAGCGGGTCCGGTGCCAGACCGGCGGACGCCAGACGGTCCATCACCTCGGCGACGGCGGCGGTGCGGTCGGAGGGTGTAGCGAGACCCGGTACCAGCGATAGTCCGTGGTCCGCCATCCAGAAGACGCCGGGATACTCCTTCAGCTTTCGCGCAAGGTCCTTCTTTACCTGGCCGATGACGGACTCGCCGACATAGAGGGGTCGATAATGGTCCGGGTCGTAGGCATTGCAGACCCTGATATGATCCAGGAACGACATTTTTTTCAGCCCCCTCCGTTGCCATCGATTTTCTCGGGCTCGGCAGCTTGGCGGTGGTGCAGATGAGTCGTCAAGGGTTCGCGAGCGTAATCCGGACGCCGGCGACCTCTTCGGTCACCTTTGCCACCTGTGGCACCTTGGCACCGATATAGGTCTGTCCCCCGCGCGGCCGTATCCTGTCGTTGACCACCAGGGGTCCCATGGTGACGGCGAGGGGAGGGGGGGAATACGGCTGGCTGGCCACCGTCCCGGGTGGTCGCCTGTAAACCTCCACGAAGCTGACGGGCCGGGTCCCGAACCGGGCCGGGGTTCCGTCCTCGAAGCGCAGGGACCCGACTGGAACCCGGCGGCCGGTCTGGTGGTCTTCCATGGAAAGGGCCAGCCACTGCCCTCCACTCGTTCCGCTTCCCTGGACCGTCAGGCGAAAGGTATAACGCCCGGGTGTCCAGGCGTATCCGCGCCGGACGCTGGTGAAATCCCCCTCGCGGGATTTTGCATCGGTAAGGGCCGTGGACCATCCTCCCGCCGCGGCCCGTGCGTCCGCCGTCGTCGCCGGCCCCCAGCGTGAAAACAGAAGCCCACGGCCGACGACACGGTTATGGGTATCGTCGATCATGTCGGTCTGCATGCCAAAATAGAACGAATTGCGACCTATATGCCCCCACAGAGGCGCGAGGAAGAGGAAATCTCCCTCGCCGATCTTGCCCCGGATATCAACATCGATGGACAGGGTGCCGAAGTCGCTCACCTCCGGCAGGTGGTGGTGATAATCCGCCAGATGCCAGGGTAACGGCTTGTACTCGGCCGCCGTGGCTGTCCCCAGCAGAAGGAACAGCGCCAGCGCCAGTACTGCCAAGGGGTGGGGGCGGAACTCCGCCGGTGCGAATGTGAACCTCATGGCCAAGCGGAAACAGAGTTTCGCCGGGACGTCAAGAAACGTTTTCCGCTCTCGGGAACCAGTGTATCCAGGGAGGGGTGGGGCTCGGCCTTCCAGGAGGATCAGGAAAAATGGACGCAAACGGAAATTCCGAACTGAGGGTCTGGGACGCACCCACGCGCCTGTTTCATGGATGTCTGATCGCTCTGTTTCTCACGAGCTGGATTGCCGGGGTGCGGGGGGCCATGTCGCTGCACGTGGTGTCCGGCTGTCTGATTCTGACCCTGGTGCTGTTCCGGCTGGTCTGGGGCCTCATCGGCAGCACCACCGCCCGCTTTCATCATTTTCTGAAGCCACCGACGGCGGTTCTGTCCTATCTGGGCGATGTGCGGGCCGGTCGCTCTACCCTGATCGCCGGACACAATCCCGCGGGGGGGTGGATGATCGCGGCCATGCTGGTCGTTCTTCTGGGCCAGGCCGGAACCGGGTTGTTCGCCAACGACGATGTCCTCATCGAGGGGCCGCTCGCGCATCTTGTCTCCGACGACGTCAGCGACCTGCTCACCGTCGCACACAAGGCCTTGTTCAAGCTGCTGCTGGCCATGGTGGCGACCCATGTCTCGGCGGCGCTGTTCTACCTGTGGGTCAAGCACGACAATCTGATCCGTCCCATGATCACCGGCGTCCGGCCCTGGCCCTCCGACCAGCCGATGCCACAACTGCGGTTCGCTTCCCCCCTGCTGGCAGCCTGCGTGATCGCGGTTGCTGGCCTGGCCGTGTGGTTGCTGGTAACGAGGTTGTAGTTTCCCCGTTCCGTCACTCCCTGGGTATCAGCGGAAACTCGCAGAGAAGCTGATCGACGGCGGCAAAGACGCTCTCACTATCGTCGTCATGTCGTGGCAGAGATTGTGGCTTCGGTTCCGGCTCCGGCATCGGGTCGGCAGGCTTTGGCGGGGATGCCTCCCGGGCGGGACTGGCCCCTTTTTCTATCCGGGTCAGCATCTGTCCAACCAGGGTTTTCAGGGAACGTAGCTGCTCCCTCGCCTCGTCGCGCTGGGCCTGGGTTTGCTCGATCTGGGAGGCGAAAGTGCTGACGTCGGCCAGACGGTTGACGAGATCACGGATCAAGGCATCGCGGTCACGCAGGGCATCCCACAGTTTTTCGTTCTCCAGTATCAGGTATTCCACCAACTCCCCACCCTGACCGGCGGAGGCGAGGTCAGGCCTGGAGACCGGCCGGGGCTTGGGCTGGAATTCGGCCGGAACCTGGACCCACCACTTGCCGGTGTTGTCCCGCTGTGCCTCCACTTCACCGCTCTTGATCCGTCGGCGGACGGTGTCGACGGACACTCCAAGACGCTGGGCGGCTTCGGTAACGGACAGGCGGGTATTATCCTCGGTCATGGAGCCACATCCACCGGAACGGAACGTACCTTATACCAATCCGCGTTGATCGTGACCGATCAACGCCCTCAATCGCCGGCGGGGCCGTCCGGCCCCTTGGCTTGCGCGCGAATGATCGCGCGGGCGCTCAATGCGCCATTCCCAGACCGTGATGAGTCAAGCTCATCTCGGTCTGGTATTACCCTGGCGCGCGGGACGGCAACCGTCAAGGTTTCAGGAAACCTACCACCTCAAAGACTTCTTCCAATACGGGTCCGGCCAGGGCCTGGGCACGTTCGCCCCCCTCCCGTAGCACCCTGTCCACATACCCGGGGTCGGCCATCAACGCCTTCATCCGTCCGTTGATCGGCCCCAGGACACTGACCGCAAGATCGGTCAGTTCCTTTTTGAATTCGGAAAACTGGCGGCCGGCGACACCGGCCAGAGCCTGTTCCCGGCCGATATCCTTCAGGGCCGCGTAGATGCCCACCAGATTGGCCGCTTCGGGCCTGGCCTCCAGCAGGGTGATGGTTTCCGGCAGGGGTTCGGGGTCGGTCTTGGCCTTGCGGATCTTCAGCGCGATGGTATCGGCATCGTCGGTCATGTTGATCCGCGAGTAGTCCGAGGGGTCGGACTTGCTCATCTTCCTGGTGCCATCGCGCAGGCTCATCACCCGGGTCCCCGCTCCCAGGATCAGGGGTTCCGGCAGCGGGAACACCGTGGCACCGAAATCGTTGTTGAATTTCTGCGCGATGTCGCGGGCCAGTTCCAGGTGCTGCTTCTGATCCTCACCCACCGGTACGTGGGTGGCCTTGTACAGAAGGATGTCGGCGGCCATCAGGTTGGGATAGGCGTACAACCCGACGGAGGCGTTCTCCCGATCCTTTCCGGCCTTCTCCTTGAACTGGGTCATCCGGTTGAGCCAGCCCAGCCTGGCGGTGCAGTTGAAGACCCACGCGAGCTGTGCGTGTCCCGCAACCTGGCTCTGGTTGAAGACGATGTTCCGTTTCGGATCGATCCCGGCCGCCAGCAGTCCGGCGGCAACCTCGCGGGTGCTTTGGCGCAGCAGGGCCGGGTCCTGCCATATGGTAATGGCATGCAGATCGACGATGCAAAACAGGGACTCGTAGTCATCCTGAAGCCTGACCCAATTGCGGATGGCCCCCAGATAGTTGCCAAGATGCAGGTTGCCGGTGGGCTGAACGCCCGAAAAAATGCGATTCATCAGGTTTCCCGTCCCTTGTGTTTTCCGCCGGGAGGGTGCGCGTTTCGTCGTCAGCGGTCAAGTCTGTGCCCGGATACCTCCCTCTTTCAACAGGGTGGCCTTTTGTCGTCCCACGGGTCATATTCCCGGACCGGTCGGGAAGAAGATGGATGTCAAGCCCTCACTACCTCCAGGAAGTTCTGATTCTGCTGTTGGCGGCAGTGGTTTTCGTGCCGCTGTTCGAACGCCTGCACCTTGGCTCGGTGCCGGGTTATCTGGCCGCCGGAATGTTCATCGGCCCATCCGGATTCCAACTCGTCGCCGATATCGAAGCCGTGCGGACGCTGGCCGATCTTGGCGTCGTCTTCCTGATGTTCACCATCGGTCTCGACCTGACCATCGAGCGACTTAGGAGTATCGGGGGGCCGGTGTACGGCCTTGGGACTCTGGTTTTCGCTGTTACCGCCCTGGCGGTGGCGGGGGGAGTGCGCCTGGCCGGCTATGCCGGTGCCACCTCCCTGGTGGTGGGAGCGGCGGTCGCCATGTCCTCCACCGCCATCGTGCTCCAGGTTCTGGCTGAAACCGCCCAGACCAAGACCAGAATCGGGCGGATCGCGCTGGCGATCCTGCTGTTGCAGGACCTCGCGGTCGGTCCGTGCCTGGTGCTGGTGGGGGTTCTGGGACGACCTGGGACCGGCGGCGGCCTTCTGGAACTGGCGTGGGAGATGACGCTGTCGGCGACAAAGGCCGGAGTGGCGATCCTTGTCATCGTGGTCCTGGGGCGGCTGCTGTTGCGGCCGTTCCTGCGCCTGGTGGCGGGGGCGCGCAGCCCCGAGCTGTTCGCGGCCATGACCCTGCTGGCCGTGCTTGGTACCGGTCTGGCGACGGACCGGGTTGGCATGTCGATGCCGTTCGGGGCCTTTCTGGCCGGGCTGTTGTTGGCGGAGACGGAATACCTCCACCAGGTGAAGGCCGATATCGAGCCGTTCCGGGGCATACTGCTGGGCCTGTTCTTTCTGACCGTGGGCATGACCGTGGATCTTGGCCTGGCGGTGTCGGAAGCCAGCAAGGTGATGGCCCTGGTGGCGGCGCTGATGCTCGTCAAGGCTCTGGTCATGGCGGGGCTGGGAAGCCTGTTCCGTTTCACGCCGCTGCGTGCTCTCAGGATCGGCATATTGCTGTCCCAGGGGGGCGAATTCGCGTTCGTGCTGCTGGGAATGGCCGTGACGAACGGCGTGGTGCCGTCGACGCTGGCCCAGCTCACGATCGTGGTGGTGGCGGTCAGCATGGCGGCCACGCCTCTGCTCCTGATCCCGGGCAACCGTCTCCTGGGGCACTTGGAGCTTCGGCGCGATCTTCACAGTGCCCGGCTTGATGCGGAGGCGGGGGAGCTGTCCGGCCATGTCCTCATCGTCGGTTTCGGCGAGGTGGGCCGCATCGTCGCGCGCATGCTGAAAGCCTATGGCGTGCCCTATCTCATCCTGGATGCCAG
>JBKACM010000107.1:0-8379 GCA_046269335.1 Alphaproteobacteria bacterium
ACATCGGTGGTGTAGAACAGCGCGCAGCAGGCGAAGAACGCGGCGATCAACGAGAAAAGAAAGGTGTAACCCTTAAACGGGCTGCGCAGCAGCGGAATCAGCATGCCACGGAACAGAAGGTCGAGCTTCTGGCTCTGCCGATGTTCCTTCTCCTGATGCCGCTTCAAGCGATCCAGGGAGGGGCGGATACGCATCGCCAGCCAGGGCGTGAAGATGAAGGCTGCAAACAGCGAAAACAGCATCGCCGACGAGCCCAGAGCCGGGATCGGCCGCATGTACGGTCCCATCATGCCGCTGACGAAGCCCATGGGCAACAGCGCCGCGATCACGGTGAAGGTGGCGAGAATGGTCGGATTGCCCACTTCGCGCACGGCATCGACCGAGGTTTCGGTATCGGCCTCTCCCTTTTCCAGCCAGCGGCGATAGATGTTCTCTACCACCACGATAGCGTCGTCCACCAGGATACCGATGGAAAAGATGAGGGCGAACAGCGACACCCGATCGATGGTGTACCCCATGATCCATGCCGAAAACACGGTGATCAGAATCACCACCGGAATGACGATGAGCACCACCAGCGCCGCCCGGAAGCCCAGAAGCCCCCAGATCAGCAGGGTCACCGCCCCGGTCGCCACGAACAGCTTGAATACCAGTTCGTTGACCTTGTCGTTGGCGGTGGCACCGTAATTGCGGGTCACCGAAGTCTGGATGTTGTCGGGGATCAGGCGGCCCTTCAGATAGTTCACCTTCTCCAACACCGCGTTGGCGACGGTGACCCCGTTGCTTCCCTGCTTCTTGGCCACGGCGATGGTCACGGCAGCGGCCCCGTCGGGAGCCAGGACTCCGGTCTCCGAGCGGTAGGACTGACCGGTGTAGTAGGTCACCAGGTTGCGGGCATCGGACGGAGCCGCCGACACCTCGGCGATGTCGCGGACATAGACCGGGTTGTCGCCCCGCACGCCCACCACCAGACGCTCCACGTCCGAAACCTTGGTCAGGAACGATCCGGTGTAGAGCTTGTAGTTGCCCTCACCCGCCTCGATGTGGCCGGTACCCCGCTCGCTGTTGGCGCTGCGCACGGTCTCGGCCAACTGGTCCAGGCTCACCCCGAAACCCTTCAGGCGCTCGGGGTAGACCTCGATCCGCAACTCTTCTTCCCGGCCACCGACCAGAAAGCTCTGGGAGGTGCTGGGCACCTCTTTCAGGCGCTGCATCACGTCCAGGCCGATCAGGCGGAGCTGGGCGTCGTCCACGTCGAACGACCACAGGGTCAGGGTCACCACCGGCACGTCGTCCACACCCTTGGGCTTGACCATGGGCTGTGAGACTCCAGGCGGCACCTTGTCCATGTTGGAGTGCAGCTTGTCATAGAGCTTGACCAGCGACGGCTCCATGACCTGGCCTACGTCAAACTCCACCGTCACCATGCCCTGCCCGCGCTGGGAGGCCGAGTAGACGTGCTTGACGCCTGGAATCTCGCTCATCATCCGTTCCAGCGGATCGATGGCGAGACTGGCCACCTGCTCGGCCGAGGCCCCCGGATAGCTGATGAAGATGTCCACCATGGGCACGGAAATCTGGGGATCTTCCTGCCTTGGCGTAATGATAAGGCCAAGGATGCCCAGGGCGAGCGTCGCCACCAGGAGCAGAGGTGAGAGAGGCGAATGGATAAAGGTCCGGGCCATGCTCCCGGCGAGGCCCAGGCCCCGGTCACCGTGCGCGTGCGTCGTCTTGTCCCCGTGATCGGCGTGGTCGGCCATCGATGTCCGTCTTTCGGTCTTGTTCGCTCTTGATCGTTCCTGATCTTTTCCGGGCCGTCTTTGAGACTTCCCCGCCCCCAGACCCACGCGCCCACCCGGCTCCTTCCCAGGGCACCGGGAACGCGCGAGCTCGGCCCGGTCACCTCATGCCGGATACCAGTCCCGCCGGCGGGTTGAGGATAATCTGCTCGCCCACGGTCACGCCAGACAGAACACTGACCCGACCATCCCCCAGCGAGGTACCGACGCGCACCACACGCAACGAAGGGCGCCCGTTCTGAAGAACGAAGAGGTTGGGCAGACTGCCGCGCCAGACCAGGGCCTCCTCCGGCACGATCGGCATATCCTGCGCCTGCTCCCCGGAATCTGGGACTCGCACCTCGGCATACATCCCGGGCCCTCCCGGTACTCCCTTGGGAAGATCAAACTTGACGGTGACGGTGTGCCGTGACTGATCGGCCATCGGATAGATCTGGGCGACTCGCGCCTTGACCTCGATACCGCCGGCATCCAGTCGCGCCGGAACCAGCATACCCTTCTCAAGGCCGGCCACCAGCCGCACCGGAATGTCGGCCCGAATCCGCAGGTAGGTCGTGTGGGCAAAGCGGAGAAGCTGCTGACCCGGCTGCACCGTATCCCCCACCTCCACCAGCTTCTGCACGATCATGCCGTCGAACGGAGCCAGAAGCTGGGCGTCACGGAGTTTGGCATCCAGAGTCTCAAGCTGCGCCGTCGACTGTAGTATCCGGCCCTCCGCCTGACTGAGACCGCTGCCCTGAGCGTAAAGATCCGCCTGCCGCTCCAGCCCGCTGTCACTGCGCCCCATCATGTTGCTGACGCCACGGGTGAAGAACTGATCGAACATGCCAGGCATACCCATGCCCGGCATGCTGTTGGGACTGTTGCTGCGCGGCGAGTACAGCTCACGCGAGTATTGCACCTGGGCGTTGCGCATTGCCGCCTCGGCGTTGCCGATCTCGGCGATCGCGGCCCGACGCTGAGCCTGGATCTGACTGTCGTCGATCTGCACCAGTACCGTGCCGGCGGCAAGGCTGTCGCCCTCGGTCCCGGCAACGAAGGTCACCTGACCGGGAATCTGGGCGGACAGGTTCACTTCCTTGTACGGAATCACGGTCCCACCCACGGTGGCCGTGCGACCGACCTGGCCGGAGGTGACCGTGACGGTCTGATAATCCGCGGCCCGCACCGGGGACACGGAGACGCCAGCCACCGCGCAAGCGACGACGACAACGATCCAGGGGAATACCCGCATGTCTTAAACCCGCCCCATTACCTCGAAGCTCTTGATGAACGGCCCGGCCATACGCGGGTCCTTGATCATGGCCCCATAGTCGCCGACCTTGAAGCGGAGCTTCCGGGCGGTGTAGGCCATGCCCAGTCCCATGAGACCCGGCGGCTTCTTCGACCACTTCCCCCAATCGTCCGCGCTGGCGCGGATGTCCCAGCTTATGGGCTGGCCGGTAAACGCGCCGGCCGAGGTCACGCGGCCGTTCTCCACCACGATCACGCCACGCGGATTCTCTTCATCGACAAGACCATAGGCGATCGTCGAGGCAAATCCGATCTTGGCCAGTTCCCCGGACAGGGCCGGCTCGCTGTTCCAGGCTTCCTGGAACTTGGTCATCCATTCCGGCGAAAACATCTCAGACATTCATTCCCCCAGGTTTCTTGTTTCTCCCGCGTGGTCCGACGGGTACCCCATCTTGACTCGGACCCGACCCCAGGCACGACATTCCGGTCGGAAGCCGGACGGCCGGAATCGTGCAAACCTCCGAGAGGGCTGGATTACCATGCGCCGCACCCTCGTTGCAAGCAGTCGTATGATGACCTGCCCGCCGCAACTGCGTATTGGGGGTCTCGGTCCCACGGAGGAAATTCTGCATGAATTATGCGAAATTGAAAGCTGTCCGGGGCTGGACCGGAACACGAAACGGAGTGGGGTACAAATCGTTCTTCCAGCTTCGGAAGCCCGAGATCGGGATCGGCCAAGAATAGCAATCTAAAATATGTATATAATGTATGTTTTTCTGTCATTGATTGTGGTCTTCCGGTGCAGGACAGGGATCCGGAGCCGTCGGGCGTGTCGCAGCCGGATAATTCGTTGCCATCGAACCCAGATTGGCGCATCCTGCCCCCATGTTCCACCAATGCACCGTTAACGAAAGCGCGGAGCAATGCGAAACTTCGTAGTCAAGAATCCGGTTGGAGTCATGATCCTGGCGGGTATTCTCGCCGTGATGGGTTTTTTCACGTGGGTCATGCTGGGCATGGCGCGGAACATGGATACCATGACGCTGGTGATGCAGGAGATGGGCAACGACCTGAAGAACATGGCGGCGGTGCAGAACGTGATGGGCAAGGATATCGGATCCATGGCGCAGGACATCACCGCAATGCGCAGTTCGATGGAACACATGGACCACGGCGTTTCCCAGCTTTCCCAGGACGTTACCATGATGGCCGGCAACGTGACCCAGATGACCGGCCTGGTGGGACGGATGTCCTACGACGTCGGGAGAGGGGCGAATTCCTTCTCCTCGCCCATGAACTACATGGGCAACATGTTCGGCGGAAACTAAGCCGCCGCCGTCGCGCCGACCCCGTTTTCGGACGGGGGGATGGGAGCAGGAGGACCTGCGCTGCATGGGGGGGACGAGTTTCCGGTTCAGCCTGATCGGGCGAATCGTCGTGGTGCTTGCCGCGGCCGCCGGTGGACTCGTGGCGTGTGTTCCCGTGCTGGAGACCAAGGCGGTTCTGGAGGAGACGGTGTCGGCTCGTGCGGATGCGCCCGCCCTTTCCCCGTCGCAGATGCCGGCCGCGACGCCCCAGTCCCTGGTAGCGGGGTATCCTTCCGGCGCGCCCCTCGTTGCAGCCCCGCCGCCGAAGACCGCAGTCGAATCCGTCCCGCTGAACGCGGCACCGTCATCGCTGCGTCCAGGGTTCGATCCTGCGGCCGGAGCGTACCCCCGCCCCTTC
The DNA here is from genome assembly GCA_046269335.1 of Alphaproteobacteria bacterium. Taxonomy (GTDB): domain Bacteria; phylum Pseudomonadota; class Alphaproteobacteria; order Rhodospirillales; family Rhodospirillaceae; genus JADFXL01. The sequence continues at coordinate 4,758 of JBKACM010000107.1, forward strand.
GTGGGAGGGACGGATACCAGCCCGGATAGCAATCTGATCCGAAGGTTCCAGGTGCTGCGCCAGCTCTTCAACGACGGCCTGATGACCGAGGAGGAATACGGGAGTCGCAGGAATCGCAACATCGCCGCCCTGCTTCCGCTCTCCAGCGCCGAACCGCCGGCCCTCGGGCTGGAACGACCGGTCCCGCCGGCAAGCCAGATTTCCGCAAGGCTGCAAGCCCTGCGCGCGGCGCTGGAGATGCGGGCGATCACCGCCGGTGAGCATGCGGCCGAACGCACCATGATCCTGGACGGTATTCTGCCCTCTTCCCCCTCCGTGCGGGCCCCGCCACAGGCACCGCCGGCCGATGCCCTTCAGGCCGGGGCCATGGCGGGGCGACTCGAGCGGTTGAAGGCCATGGGAATGATTTCGCCGGAAGACGTGGTTCGCGAACGTGGTCTCATCGAGAAGGCCATGCGCGGAGACGAACTCGCCATCGCCGCCGCGAAGGCCAGCGCCCTGGTGCCGCCCGCCAAGTCCGGGAAGGACAAGGACGCGGGGAAGAAGGGAAAGAAGGGGAAGGCCGGCAAAGGAGCGGCGGAAGCCACCTCCGTGGGAGGCGTCTTCATTCACCTGGCTTCTCACAAGTCCCAGGCCGAGGCCGATGCCGGATGGAAGACGATTGCGGCGAAGCACCCCGACGTCCTGGGTGGCCTCTCCCCGGAGATTTCCCCCATCAACATGGGCAGCGACATGGGAACCTACTACCGGGTCAAGGTAGGCCCATTGAAAAACCGGTCCGCAGCCCAGGACCTGTGCCAGAAGCTTGCCGCCGAGCAGCAGTACTGCCGCACGGAGCCCGCCGGAAAATAATACCATCCGCACGAAGCCAAAACTTCACGCGGGCTTGATACTGCCGGTATCACCCCGGACGCAACCGGCGCGCCAGCCACTCGTTCAGTTCCATCGCGACTTCGCGGCGAACCGGGTCCTGGGATACCAGGAGGGCCTCCAGGTGTCGGACAAGATCCTCGATCAACCCCCGCGCTTCCTCGGCCCGTTTCTTCTCGATCAGACGGCCCACGGTCAGACTGCGGACCTGCTGCGCCAGGTCCTCCGCCGGCGGCGGAGCGGAAGGGTCGTGACGAAGTTCCCTGGCATTTTCACGGATCAGCCGCAGACGCTCCAAAACGTCAGACCCGTCCGCTCCGAACATCGGGGCAATCCGACGCAATTCATCCAGATCGATCGTACCTTCGAAGGTATCGATTCCAGCGCTTTCGATCCGATGTCTGAGTACCGCCCGGTCAAGGCCCAGCGCCTTGGCAACCTTGGCAACAGCTACCCGTTGTCCCATGAATCTTCTTTCAGTGTCCGCTTCCGCCGGCGATTCCAGCCCTTGCCGTGAACCTGCGGTTACAATACGGGCAGACTCCGAATCCGACCTCCGGCCGGATGCGCAGGGTGACCCTGGGGTGCCCGCCCCCGGCGCTGCCGCCATCACAGGTCGGTGTCAGGGTATCCACCTCGACGGTTTCGATCGTCCTGGCATCGGATGCCGCTGCTGCTGTATTCATGCCCCCTCCTTCACGCCCCCTCCCGGTCGGTCTGCCCCGAGCCCATGACCAAAGGCGTTGACCCCTCGAACCGGCCGATGATACCCATTGGGGAGGGACCTTTCCAACGCCTTGTTGTCCTCCTGTGATCGGTTGACGAATGCACATCGCCGCCAGTGGCGACGCCACCGGGACGGCCGCCGGTACCCTTCCCGGCGACGCCGTTGAAATCCGCGACCTGACCAAGGTCTATCGCGTCCAGGGGCCGGCTGGCGGTGTCAGGCCCGCTCTGCGCGGGGTTTCGCTGACAATCCCGCGGGGCTCTTTTTTCGGGCTGCTCGGACCCAACGGTGCCGGCAAGTCGACGTTGATCAACATCATGGCCGGACTGGTGTTGAAGACCAGCGGTACGGTGCGGGTGTGGACGCACGATATCGACCGCGAGCCCCTTCGGACCCGTTGCGCCATCGGAGTCGTCCCACAGGAATTGAACCTGGACCCGTTCTTTACCCCGAGGGAACTTCTGGAGTTGCAGGCCGGCATGTATGGCGTGCCCGCCGCCGAACGACGCACCAACGAAATCCTGGAGGCGGTTGGCCTGGCCGACAAGGCCGATGCCTATGCCCGGGCCCTGTCCGGCGGCATGCGACGGCGACTGCTGGTCGCCAAGGCCATGGTCCATCGCCCGCCGGTTCTGGTGCTGGACGAACCCACGGCGGGCGTCGATGTGGAGTTGCGCCGTCACCTGTGGGACTATCTTCGCCAGCTCAAGGCCGCCGGCACCACCATTCTCCTCACCACCCACTATCTGGAGGAGGCCCAGGCGCTTTGCGATCGGGTCGCCATCATCGACCATGGCCAGGTGGTGGCCTGCGACACCACCCAGGCGTTGCTGGGTCTGTTGGACCGCAAGACGCTGACCCTCCGCCTGGATGCCCCCTTGACCTGCCTGACGCCGGAAATGGCCCCGTTCGCCATCGAGCAGAAAGAAGGAGCCCACCTCGTGGCCCGCTATCGCCCGGATGAGGTTTCCGTGGAGGTTCTTCTGGCCGCGATCCGGGCGGACGGGAGAACGATCCTGGACCTGACCACCGAGGAATCCCGCCTGGAGGATATCTTTCTGCACCTCATTCGGGAGCGGAAGGAAACCTCCGGCGACATGACTCCAGGTGCGGCGACATGACCACCTGGATCACGCGAATGGTCCGCGTCGGCCTTGCCGCCATCGTCTCGGCCTGTACCCCGGGAATTCAACCGGGCGGCCCGGTGGCCGTGCCGCCGTCGCTATGCGACCAGTGGTTCACCACCCGCGACGGGATGGCCCTGCCGGTGCGCTCCTGGCAACCGGAAACGGAACCACCCCGCGCCGTTCTGCTGGCCCTGCACGGTTTCAACGACTACTCCAACGCCTTCAACACGGCGGGTCCTTTTCTGGCCAAACAAGGAATCCTGGTTTACGCCTATGACCAGCGCGGCTTTGGACGGGCCCCCTACCCGGGGCTGTGGCCGGGCACGCAGCGGCTGATCGACGACCTGCACGACATCGCCCAGGCTATCCGTCAACGCCATCCTGGAATCCCGCTTCACCTTCTGGGGGACAGTATGGGGGGGGCGGTGGTGATGGTCGCGTCAACCTCGCCCACACCGCCGCCCCACGACGGCCTCATCCTGGTGGCCCCGGCAGTATGGGGACGCAGCACCATGCCCTGGCCGCACCGGATCGCTTTGTTCCTGACCGCTCACACCATGCCCTGGCTGAAACTCAGCGGCCGGGGGCTTCGCATCGTCCCTTCCGACAACATCGAGATGCTGAGATCGCTCTCCCGCGATCCCCTGGTAATCAAGGAAACCAGGACCGATACCGTCCACGGCCTCGCCGACCTCATGGACGAGGCCGTGGCCGCCGCCAAGCGCCTGGGCGGCCCTACCCTTCTCCTCTATGGGGCCAGGGACGAGGTCGTTCCCGAAAACGCCATGGCTGAAGCGATCCGGTCCCTGCCCCCAGCCCCCACCGTTGCGGTGTATGAGGAGGGTTACCACATGCTGTTACGGGATCTGAAAGCGTCGGTACCCCTTGGCGACATCGC
>JBKACM010000108.1:0-8321 GCA_046269335.1 Alphaproteobacteria bacterium
CTACCCGGTAAGCGCTGAGGCCATAGGCGGCACTGGTCCCCAGGGCCACCAGAACCTCCATGTTCCCAGCCCCCCCCCGTAACGAACGCACCGCGCCGGTATAGAACCGGGCCCCGGCCCAGAACTGCACCGGCGTGGCGAGGAGCAGTTGCGTCACCGGATGCAGCATGACGTGGAGGCCCATCACGTCCAGCACCATCTGGATCACCAGCGGTGCCGAAAGAGCCGCGGCAAGAACGAAGGTCCGGAAATCCTGGCGGCTTTGTTCCGCAACCTCCGCCTCGTGTCGATCAAGAACCGCGGCGGAGGGAAGTTCGACCGCAACCCGAGTCGCGCCGAACCCGGCCCTGACCACCGTATCCACGAGGGTCTCCAGAGGGACGGCGGCCGGTTCCGTCTCGATCCGGGCGGTTTCGGTGGCCAGATTGACCTGAACCCCAAGCACCCCCGGCACCTTGGCGACAACCCGCTCCAGCCGCGCCGAACAGGCGGCACAGGTCATGCCGGTAATGGCGAGGTTGGTGATTTCCGGCTGGTTTGTCATGTGGTTATCAATGGGGTATGAGGTCAGAGCGGTCAAGGGCCGGAACCCCATGAAAAAGAATTTGGGTTTCCTTGACGCTGGAACACCCGAATAGCATTCTGGCGGCCCTGGCGCGTTGCGACGGATGCGGCGATGTTTCTGCTGATCGATAACTATGACAGCTTTACCTACAACCTCTGGCACTACCTGGGCGAGCTGGGGGCGGAGGTCGCCGTTCACCGCAACGATGCGCTGACCGTGGAAGAGGCTTTGGGGATGGCTCCCCGGGGGATCGTGATTTCCCCGGGACCCTGCGATCCAGACCGGGCCGGCATATGCCTCGACCTCATCCGACAGGGAGCTGGTCGGGTACCGATGCTGGGAGTGTGTCTCGGCCATCAGGCCATGGGACAGGCGTTCGGCGGCAAGGTGCTGCGGGCTCCCGTCCCCATGCATGGGAAAATCAGCGCCATCCAGCACGCCGGCCGTGGTCTTTTCACCGCCCTGCCCTCCCCGTTCAACGCCACCCGCTACCACTCCCTGATCGTGGATAGGGAGTCCTTGCCCGATTGCCTGGAGGTAACGGCGGAAACCAGCGACGGCCTGATCATGGGGCTGGCGCATCGCACTCTGCCCATCCATGGCGTGCAGTTTCATCCGGAAAGCATCGCCTCCGAACACGGCCATGCCCTGATCCGCAATTTTCTCGACATGACCCGCAACGGAAATCCATGACGATGACGGAAATCACCCTGAAGAGCCTGCTGGGACCCCTTTCCTCCGGCCGGACCCTGACCGAGGCAGAGGCAGAGGCCGCCTTCGGATCCATCATGTCCGGCGAGGCGACGCCGGCCCAGATCGGGGCCTTTCTGATGGCTCTGCGTCTCAGGGGCGAGACGGTGGAGGAAATCACCGCCGCCGCCCGCGTCATGCGGGCCAAGGCACTGCCGCTGTCGGCTCCGGCCGGGTCCGTCGATACCTGCGGAACCGGAGGCGATGGCCTCGGGACCCTCAACATCTCCACCGCCGCCGCCATCCTGGTGGCCGCCTGCGGGGTGCCGGTGGCCAAACACGGCAACCGCGCCCTGACCTCCAGGTCAGGGTCGGCGGACGTATTGAAGGAACTGGGTGTCAACATCGATGCCGACGTGGAGCGAATGGCCCATTCTCTCCGTGAGGCGGGCATCTGCTTCATGATGGCCCCGCGCTACCACGCGGCCATGAAGCACGTGATGCCGGCCCGGACCGAACTGGGGGTCCGCACCGTCTTCAATATCCTTGGGCCTCTGGCCAACCCGGCCGGGATCCGTCGCCAGGTTGTCGGCGTTTTCTCGAAGGAATGGTTGCGACCGATGGCGGAGGTGCTGGGGCGTCTGGGAGCCGAACGGGCCTGGGTGGTGCATGGCACCGATGGCCTGGACGAAATTACCACCACCGGTCCCACCGACGTGGTGGAGTATCGGGACGGTGCGTTGACCTCCTTTTCGATCACGCCGGAGTCGGTAGGGCTACCCCGGACGACCCTGGCCGACCTCAAGGGCGGAGACGCCCAGCATAATGCCAACGCCATCCGCGCTCTCCTGTCCGGGGCAAAGGGAGCGTTCCGTGACGTTGTCGCTCTGAACGCCGCTGCCGTGCTGGTCGTCGCCGGCAAGGCACGGGACCTCGGGGACGGCGTCTCGATGGCCGCCGACGCCATCGACAACGGGTCCGGCCAGAGGACGCTGGATCGGTTCGTCCAGCTTTCTACCAGCGACGGAGCCGGCGTTTGAGCGATGTTCTGGCCAGGATCTGTGCCACCAAGCGGGAGCACGTGGCGCAGAGGAAGGCCTCCGTTCCTCTGGCCACATTGCGGGAGCGGGCCAGGGATGCCACCTCACCCAGGGGTTTTGCCGCTGCCTTGGCCCGTAAAGTCGCGGCCGGTACCCCTGCCCTGATTGCCGAGATAAAGAAGGCATCCCCCTCGGCGGGTCTGATCCGACCGGATTTCGATCCGGCCAGCCTCGCCCGCGCCTATGCCGCCGGCGGGGCCGCCTGCCTGTCGGTCCTGACCGACGAGCCCTTTTTCCAGGGACGAGACGAATTCCTGACCTCCGCCCGCAATGCCTGCACCCTGCCGGTCCTGCGCAAGGATTTCATGCTGGACCCCTATCAGGTGGTGGAAGCCCGGGCCATGGGGGCTGATTGCATTCTGCTGATCCTGGCCGCCCTGTCCGATCCCCAGGCCCGTGAACTGGAGGACGCGGCCCGGGAACAGGGGCTGGAGGTGCTGATCGAAGTTCACGATGAGGCCGAGATGGAGCGGGCACTGACCCTGCCCTTGGCCTCCCCTCTGATCGGGGTCAACAACCGCAATCTCAAAACCCTGACCATCGATCTTGCGGTCACCGAACGTCTGGCCGCCCTGCTCCCGGAAGGTCGGGTGCTGGTGGCCGAAAGCGGCCTGCACGGCCCCGCCGACCTTCTGCGGCTTTCGAAGGTTGGGGCGAGGCGTTTTCTGGTCGGGGAGTCGCTGATGCGGCAGCCAGACGTGGAGGCCGCCACCCGCGCTCTTCTCGCGTTACCGGAGGAAGGATGAACGTACCGGCCGACCTCACCCACTTCGACTCCGCCGGCAATGCCGTGATGGTGGACGTCTCGGACAAGGACATCACGGAGCGGGTGGCCGTGGCAAAGGGCTCGGTCCTGATGGAGGCCGCCACCCTGGAGCGCATCCGCCGGCATGGCGTCAGGAAAGGCGACGTGCTCTCGGTCGCCCAGCTCGCCGGTATCATGGGGGCCAAACGAACCCCGGAATTGATTCCCCTCTGTCACCCTCTGGCCCTGACCAGCGTGGAGGTAATCCTGACTTGCAACACGGAGCGACAAGCCGTTGATATCGTTGCCACCGTCAAGCTGAAGGGCAGGACCGGAGTAGAGATGGAGGCACTGACGGCGGTGTCGGTCGCGGCTCTTACCGTCTATGACATGTGCAAGGCGGCAGACCGCGGCATGCGGATTACCGATATCCATTTGGCATATAAATCAGGCGGAAAATCAGGAACTTACGAGGCATCCTTATGATTTCGGTAAAGGAAGCGAAAGACCGCATCCTGGCCCTGGCGCGACCGGTCGGCACGGAGCAGGTCGGACTTTCGGAGGCCCTGGGACGGGTTCTGGCCACCGATGTCGCAGCCCGGGTCTCCCACCCGCCAGCGGCCGTATCGGCCATGGACGGCTATGCCGTGAAGGCCGCCGACGTCGCCTCCGCACCGGTCACCCTGCGGGTCATCGGACAGTCGGCCGCCGGGCATCCCTTCCCGGGCACCATGTCTTCCGGCGAGACCGTCCGGATCTTCACCGGCGCGGTCCTGCCCGAGGGTGCCGATGCCGTCGTCATGCAGGAGGATACCGAAAGCGGCGGTACCACGGTGAGGATGACGGCGGAGGCCGCCAGGACCACCCCCGGCCGTTATGTCCGCCCTCGGGGACTGGATTTCAATACCGGAGAGGTGCTGCTGAAAGCCGGGCGGGTTCTGTCGTTCCGTGACATCGGCCTTGCCGCGGCTATGAACGTACCCTGGCTGCGGGTCGCCCGCCGCCCCCGAATCGCGGTTCTCTCCACCGGGGACGAGGTGGTTTACCCGGGGGATCCCCTGGCCCCCGGCCAGATTCCCGGAGCCAATGGCCTGGCTCTTTCCGCCTTCATTGCCGCCGCCGGGTGCGTTCCCCTCGACCTTGGCATTGCCCTGGACGACCGGGACTCCCTGCGCACCCTGGCCGCCGGAGCCGCCGGAGCCGACATGCTGGTGAGCAGTGGTGGTGTATCGGTGGGGGATCATGACCTGATCCAGGAGGTTCTTGGCGAGATTGGATTGAAGGTCGATTTCTGGAGAGTGGCGGTGCGGCCAGGAAAGCCTCTGGTCTTCGGCACCTTTGGTCAGGTGCCGCTGCTGGGCCTGCCGGGCAATCCCGTTTCCGCCATGGTGGGGGCGGTCCTGTTCCTGTCCCCGTTCCTGAGGGTGCTGCAAGGCCTGCCGGCCCATTCCGGCCCCAACCCGACCGCACTGCTGGGCCGAGACCTCCCGGCCAACGACAGCCGTGAAGACTACCTGCGGGCCATTCTCAGCCGTGACGAAAAGGGACAGCTCATCGTTCATCCCTTCGAGTTGCAGGACAGCGCCATGATGGCCAGATTGGCCGATGCCGATTGCCTTGCCATCCGACCACCTCTGGCTCCTCCCGCCCCCGCCGGAACTCCCATCGAAATCATCCCACTTACCTCGGCATCGTTTTGATCCTTGCCCGTTCTTTTTGTGCCAGCTTTTTTTCTTGACGACCCTCCGGAACAAAACTAAAACGGCCAAAGGCTGTTGCGGCTTTGTTCGGTTGGTGCCGCCGGTGCCGGGGGATGTGGGAAATGCTGACAAGAAAACAGTACGAACTCCTGATTTTCATCGATCGACGCCTCAAGGCCTCCGGCGTATCGCCTTCGTTCGACGAGATGAAGGATGCTCTGGGATTGAAGAGCAAGTCCGGCATCCACCGCCTGATCACCGGCCTTGAGGAACGCGGTTTCATCCGCAGGCTGCCCCATCGGGCCAGGGCCCTGGAGGTCCAGAAACTGCCCGGCAACCTGGAAGAAGGCGTCGTCGGGCCGCAGACGGACGAGACGTCGTCACCTCCACTCGCAGGCTTTTCCCCCACCGTAATCCAGGGGGGATTCCGCAACGTTCTGGCCGGGATCCAGGTCAGGACCGAGGTCGAGGCGGTACAGTTGCCTCTTTACGGAAAAATCGCAGCCGGGACGCCAATCGATGCCCTGCGGGATTCCAGCGCCACGGTCGAGGTCCCCGCCGCGATGATTCGCGGGGGCGAACACTACGCGCTGACCGTGGAAGGGGACTCGATGATTGATGCCGGCATTCTCGACGGCGACACCGTCCTGATCCGTCGCTGCGACAACGCCGAAACCGGGGCGATCATTGTGGCCCTGGTGGATGACAACGAGGTTACCCTAAAACGGCTCCGGTCCAAGGGGGCTTCCATTGCCCTGGAACCGGCCAATACCAAGTATGAAACCCGTATCTTCGGCCCCGACCGGGTCAAGGTGCAGGGACGTCTGGTGGGACTTCTGCGAAGCTACTGACGGTGGCGGTACGGGCAGTGCCTACTGCTTCCAGGCACGTGGTGTCCAGGGTCGCACTCCTGCGGCGGCGGCTGTCGTCTCGACACGGGGCTCTTCCCCTGGCTTCAGCCACAAGACATGAGTGCCGCCACGATGAAGGTCGAACTTGTCGATCACCAGTCGCGGGCCGTGGCAGAGATTGCGTGTGGGCACGGCGCTGATGACCACGGTTGCCAGGCGGCAGTCCTCTTCCAGGGCGTCGGAAGCCCGAACCAGGGCGACGGTATCTCCTCCCTGACGGTAGATGCACCCGACGTCGTCGCAGCGGAGCCTGCCTCCCGCCCCGACTTCGTCCCATCCCGGCCAGGAATTGCCACGCCCCGGGTCTCCATATCGCAACTCCCAGGTCTGGCGAAGCATCCGGCTGCCACCGCGCGGCGACAGGACCAGTCCGCCATCGGCGGCACGAACCGCCATGAGGCTACCATCGCCACTCACCAGCACATCCGGTCGGGGCAACATAAAGGGTACCACGGCCCCCACCACGATGGGCACGACCCCGAACATGCGCCAGGGTCGCCGCCACAGGCACAACCATAATCCCCCCAGGGAGATGGCGACCAGCGCCGACGTGGGAATCGGCGGCACCACAAAAGTTGCCAGCGGCCAGGTATTGATCTCCCGGGCAACCTGATCGATGAAGGCGATCCCCGCCCCCATCACCGTCAGAACCGGCCGTTCCCAGCCCATGGGCATGACGGCCAGGCTGACCATCCCGGCCGGCATGACCCATACCCCGGTCAGCGGTATGACGATCAGGTTGGTAACCATCTGATAGGTGGTGACCCTTCCGAAATGATAGGCGGCATAGGGCATGGTGGCCGAGCCAGCAACCAGGGTGGTCAACAGCAGCCCGGCCATGTGATTGGCAAGAAAGTTTACAGGCTTGGCGAACCATCCCTGGACCGGCACCCGGACCAGACGCCCCCCCACGCTTTCGTACACGGCAATCAAAGCGACCACCGCCGCGAACGACATCTGAAAACTGGGTCCTGTTACCGCCTGGGGCTGCCAGACCATCACCACCACGGAAGCCCAGGCTACCGACCGCATGGAAATCGCTCTACGATCCAGCAGAACGCCAAGAAACATAAGACCCGCCATCAGAAAAGCACGCTGGGTCGGCACTGCCGCGCCGGATATCAGGAGATAGAAAAAACCAACCGACAACGCAATCGTCGCGCTCCATTTCTTGATCGGATAGCGCAGCGCCACCGCAGGCAGCAGCGCCAGAAGAGCGCGCAGGGTGAAATAGACGAAACCTGCGACCATGCTCATGTGCAGGCCGGAGATGCTCAGGAGATGAGCAATCCCGGTATTGCGATAGGCCTCCACCAGTTCCTGGGGAATCATCCCGGTCTCGCCGGTGAGCAGTGCCACCGCGATGGTCGCCTCCTCCCCCCCGACCCCTTCCAGCAGGCGATCGGTAATGCCATCCCTGAACAGGGACAGACCAATTTTCCACCGGTCTCCAGGGTCGGGTGCCTCCAGCGGCAGGACTTCCTCCCACCGGGAGGTCGCATAGCCGACCCCACCCAGGCGAGAAAACCAGGCTTGGCGAGGAAAATCGAAACTTCCCGGGGCCTGGGATTCAGGCGGCGACATCAGCATCGCCCGGAGACGAATCCGACTCCCCACCGTTGGTGGAGGCATCTGGGAGGAAAACCGCACCCGGATGGTATGCGGGGTCTTCTCGCCCCCCAGGGAGGCAATGTCGAGCCGGTCCAGAACCACTCGTCGCCCCAGTCCCTTCCGCTCCGCGCTCAACACCCGTCCGGTCACCATCACCGGACCGATGCGCCGCTCGATCACCGGGGCCTCTACGGAAAGGGCCCGCGACTGCGCCACCGAGAATCCAGCCGCCATCACCGCCAGGATCCATCCAAGAGCTGCCACGGTGGCGTGCCGACGAAACCAGAAGGAAAACAGAATCGAGAGCGGAACGACGGCAATTGCGGGGAACGGATATCCGAACCCTGTGGGGGGTTCCCACTTCAGGCCAAAGTAGACGGCGATTCCGCCCCCAAACGCAACCGCCAGCCAATATGCCCAGCGCTCCCTTTCAGCGCCAAGTTCTCCCGCAATGAAGTCCAGACCTCGCACCGCTGTCACGGACGATACCTTATAGCTGCAAGCTGTCCTAGACTATGCTACAGAACGCCGTTGCCCGCCAGACAGGGCACGGTGGTGTCACGTCAAGAGGATAAATCCGCCACGCCATGACCGTTGTCGCCCGCTTTGCCCCCTCACCTACCGGATTCCTGCATATCGGCGGGGCCCGGACGGCTCTGTTCAACTGGTTGTTTGCCCGCCACTTCGGCGGGCGTTTTCTGTTGCGGATCGAGGACACCGACCGCGCCCGTTCAACACGGGAGGCCGTGGAAGCCATCTTCGACGGCTTGCGCTGGCTGGGCCTCGACTGGGACGGCGACGTCGTGTTCCAGTTCGCGAGGGCTGCTCGTCACGCGGAAGTGGCCCACCAACTCCTGGCCCAGGGAAATGCCTACCGCTGCTACTGTTCGCCCGAGGAACTGACCCAGATGCGCGACTCGGCTCGCAGGGAGGGACGGCAGGTAGGTTACGACGGCCGCTGGCGGGATCGCGCCCCCGAATCCGCCCCGGCCGGCGTGT
>JBKACM010000109.1:0-8251 GCA_046269335.1 Alphaproteobacteria bacterium
ATGGGGGATCTGAAAGGCATTCTCGGCATGCTGCCCGGCATCGGCAAGGTCAAGAAGCAGCTTGACGAGGCCAAGATCGACAACCGCATGCTGGGCCGTCAGGAGGCCATCATCCTGTCCATGACCCGGCAGGAACGGCGCAATCCCGACCTCATCAAGGCCTCGCGCAAAAAGCGCATCGCCGACGGTTCCGGCAGCACGGTCCAGGACGTCAATCGCCTTCTGAAACAACACCAGCAGATGGCGCTGATGATGAAGCAGGTCAAGAAAATGGGAAAGAAGGGGCTCCGGGGCGGTCTGGGGAGCGGCCTGGGCGGATTGCTCGGCGGCGGCTCCGCGCCCCCGGAAGGCCTGCCCCCCCCGGGCGGTGGAATGCCCCCGGGTTTCCCCGGTGGTCTTCCCCGCGGGTTTCCAGGCCGGATGCCCCCGGGCTTCCCCGGTGGTCGCAAGCGGTAGGCTTCGTCTTTAATCAACCAACGAATCGAGCGGGCTTATGTTCAGCCCGGTGAGCATGGAGAAACAGCGTCAATGTCCCTGAGTATCCGCCTTTCCCGTGGGGGAGCCAAAAAGCGTCCGTTCTACCGTATCGTCGTTGCCGACTCCCGCTCGCCCCGGGATGGCCGTTTCATCGAAAGGCTCGGGTCCTACAACCCGATGTTGCCCCAGGATCACGCCGAGCGCGTAGTCCTGAAGGAGGAGCGCATCCGCTACTGGATCGGAGTCGGAGCCCAGCCGTCGGATCGGGTGGCGCGCTTTCTCGGCAATGCCGGCATCATCGCCAAGGTGGAGGCGCCGCAGCAGACCAAGCGGAATCAGCCCAAGGCCAAGGCCCAGGAGCGCCTGAAGGCCGAGGCGGAAGCCGCGGCCAAGGCGGCGGGGTAAGCCCAAACCCACCGCGACACGATGAACAGGCGTGTCTGCGACACGATGGACGGGCGTGTCTGCGACACGACGAACAGGCGTGTCCTGGTCGGGGTCATCGTCGGTGCCCAGGGAATACAAGGTCAGCTTCGCATCCGGTCCTTCACCGAACGGCCGATGGACGTGGGAGCGTATGGCCCTGTGGAAGACGGCTCCGGCCAGCGGACGTTTCGACTCGTGGTGGTGGGGGAGCGGGGGCAGGGCGTCGTGCTGGCGCGGATCGCGGGCGTCCTCGATCGCAATGCCGCCGAGTCCCTGAAGGGAATCGAGTTGTACGTGCCGCGTTCTGCCTTGCCGCCTCCGGAGGAGGAGGACGACTATTACTGGTCCGACCTGATCGGGCTCCGGGTGGTGGAGGAAGGCGCGGATCCGTCCCAGGTCTCCGGCACCGTGCGGGCGGTGCATGATTTCGGTGCCGGAAGTCTGCTGGAGGTGGCGCTGCCGGGGGTGCCGTCGGTGATGGTACCCTTCAGCCGGGCGGCGGTGCCGGTGGTGGATCTGGACCAAGGCTATCTTCAGGTGACACGGGCCGCGCTGTCGTCCGATGCCGGCGAACCGGAAGAAGGCCAGGGCCGGTGACGGAATCGATACCAGATGGGTTGACGGCGGAGGGCCGTGATCCCGTAACGTTTACGGTGCGGGTTCTTACCCTCTTTCCGGAGATGTTTCCCGGACCCCTGGGGCACTCGCTGGCCGGGAAAGCGCTCCAGGACGGACGTTGGGCGTTGGAAACGGTGGACATTCGCGGTTTCGCGCGCGATAAACACCGTACCGTGGATGATACGCCATTCGGCGGCGGGCCCGGCATGGTGATGCGGCCCGACGTGGTGGACGAGGCGATCCGCGGGGGACGCCTGAGCAGCGGGCCGCTGATCTATCTGACTCCCAGGGGGCGGGTGTTGGAACAGTCGCTGGTGCGGCGGCTAGCGGCGGGAAGTGGCCTGACCCTCCTGTGCGGGCGGTTCGAAGGGGTTGACCAGCGGGTGCTGGACGAGCATCCGGTGATGGAGGTCAGCATCGGCGACGTGGTCCTGTCGGGCGGGGAGCCGGCGGCCCTGGTTTTGATTGATGCCGTGGTTCGACTGCTGCCCGGCGTGATGGGAAGCGGAGAGTCGCTGCGGGAGGAGAGTTTCGAGCGGGATCTGTTGGAATATCCGCTGTATACCCGTCCCCGTCTGTGGAAGGGTCGGGCGGTACCGGAGGTCCTGCTTTCGGGAAATCACGAGCGGATGGCCGCCTGGCGTCGGGCGGAAGCGGAAGCGGCGACACGAGAGAGGCGGCCTGACCTGTGGGTGCGTCACCGGGCGGCCGGGCTGGAGGAGAAGGGGTCTTAAGGAATGAACATCATTGAGCAACTCGAACAGGAGCAGATTGCCAAACTGGTGGCGCAACGGGAGGTCCCCGATTTCACCCCTGGCGACACCGTCCGGGTCCACGTGAAGGTGGTCGAGGGGCAGCGGGAGCGTTTGCAGGCCTATGAGGGTGTCTGTATCGCCCGGCGCAATGCCCGCCTGAACTCCAACTTCACCGTCCGCAAGATCTCGTTCGGCGAAGGGGTGGAGCGGGTCTTCCCCCTGTACTCGCCCGTGATCGCCAAGATCGAGGTGGTTCGTCGCGGCAAGGTGCGACGGGCAAAGCTGTACTACCTCCGGGATCTGCGCGGACGTGCCGCTCGTATCACCGAGGATACCGCAGCTTCGACCAAGGCCAAGGTCAAGGCCAAGGCCAAGGCCGCCGAGAAGTAATACCAGCGGTACGAGACCTTGACTCGTGCCGTTGGTATCAAGCCCGCGCGGCATCCGAGCGAAACCCGCTCCGCACGAAGTCAAAACTTCGTGCGGATGGTAGAACTGGTGGAAGCGGGGTTTTCTCCGAGCCCTCGACTCTTCCGGCGATACGGTTGGGTCCAGGGCCGGGGCCAAGAGTTGGGGTGCCTCCTCCGGGGGCACTGTCCTTGTTCCGTGATCAAACCCAGGCGCGCGCAATGACCAAGCCTCGTACCCTCTTCGACAAGATTTGGCAGAGTCACCTGGTGGACGTGCAGGACGATGGCACCTGCCTGATCTACATCGACCGCCATCTCGTACATGAGGTCACCAGCCCACAGGCCTTCGAGGGTCTGGCCGTCTCCGGGCGCACGGTACGGCGGCCGGAGAGGACTCTGGCGGTGGCGGATCATAACGTGCCGACCACCGACCGCTCGCGCGGGATCGAGGACGAGGAGAGCCGGATTCAGGTCCAGACCCTGGAGGACAATTGCGCCCGTTTCGGCGTCGAGTACCTGAAGACGGACGATATCCGACAGGGGGTGGTCCATATCGTCGGTCCGGAGCAGGGTTTCACCCTGCCGAGCACCACCATCGTCTGTGGCGACAGTCATACCTCCACCCATGGGGCTTTCGGAGCCCTGGCGTTCGGGATCGGTACCTCCGAAGTCGAGCATGTGCTGGCGACCCAGACCCTGCTACAGGCCCCGGCCAGGAACATGCGCGTCTCGGTGACGGGCTCCCTGGGCACGGGCGTGACCGCCAAGGACATAGCCCTGGCCATCATCGGTACCCTGGGCACCGCCGGCGGCACCGGCTACGTCATCGAATACGGTGGCGAGGCCATCCGCGCCCTGTCGATGGAGGGTCGGATGACGGTGTGCAACATGACCATCGAGGCGGGGGCCCGCGCCGGCCTGATCGCGCCGGATGAAACCACTTTCACCTACCTGCGCGGCCGTCCCCGTGCGCCCCAGGGAGCGGCGTTCGAGGCTGCCCTGGCCGACTGGCGCACCCTCCATACCGACGAGGGGGCCGCCTTCGACCGCGAGGTCACGTTGGAGGCCGCCGCCATCGCGCCCCAGGTCACCTGGGGCACCTCGCCCGAGGACGTGGTCCCCATCACCGGGATGGTACCGGACCCGACCACCGTCACCGACGGAAACAAGCGCCGGGCCATGGAGCGGGCGCTGGCGTACATGGGACTGAAGCCTGGGACTCCCATGACCCAGGTCAGAATCGACCGGGTGTTCATCGGAAGCTGCACCAACGGCCGGATCGAGGATCTGCGCGCCGCTGCCGCCGTGATCCGGGGACGTCAGGTCGCGCCCGGCGTCGGGGCCCTGGTGGTGCCGGGGTCGGGTCTGGTGAAGGCCCAGGCGGAGGCCGAGGGTCTGGACAGAATCTTTACCGCCGCCAGCTTCGAGTGGCGGGAGCCCGGGTGCTCCATGTGTCTGGCCATGAACGCCGACAGACTGGCCCCGGGGGAGCGCTGCGCCTCCACCTCCAACCGCAATTTCGAGGGACGGCAGGGACGGGACGGCCGCACGCACCTGCTCAGCCCGGCCATGGCGGCGGCAGCGGCGATCACCGGTGCTCTGACCGATGTCCGCGACCTGGCATAGCGTGCCAACGGTAAGGGATGCGCGGAGAAACGATTTCTAGGCTTACGTCCGGAGGAGGACTTTACCGCAATGGCGACATCGAAACTGGCTCTGGCTGCCCTGTTCGACAATCCGGCCCTGGAAGCAGGCGCGCCCATCCTGGTCACCATCGCCACGCCAGGTCGCACCTTCATGGAGACGTTCGCGGGCAGGAACGAGGCGGAGGATTCGTCGTCGGAAATGACGCCGCACCGGATTCCACGCCTCGGACGCCACAGACGCGGAAAGTGACAGGTGCCAGCATGCAGCCGTTTACCACCCTCACCGGAATCGCGGCCCCGCTGCCGATGATCAACGTCGATACCGACATGATCATTCCGAAGCAGTTCCTGAAAACGATCCGGCGGACCGGCCTGGGCCGCAATCTGTTCGATGAGATGCGTTACGACACTTCCGGTGCCGAAAAGCCGGATTTCGTACTCAACCGTCCGGCCTACCGCACCGCCAGCATCCTGGTTGCCGGGGCCAACTTCGGCTGCGGCTCCTCACGGGAACATGCTCCGTGGGCAATCCTGGATTTCGGTATCCGCTGCATCATCGCGCCCAGTTTCGCCGACATCTTCTACAACAACTGTTTCAAGAACGGCATCCTGCCGATCACCCTGCCGCCGGCCGACGTCGAAAGACTGTTGGACGATGCCGGGCGGGGGAGCAACGCGACCCTGACCGTGGACTTGGCGGCACAGGAGATCCGCGGGCCGGACGGTGGTTGCCTCTCCTTTTCCATCGACCCGTTTCGCAAGCGTTGCTTGCTGGAGGGGCTTGACGACATTGGTCTGACCCTCTCCAAAGCCACGATGATCACCGACTTCGAGAAAGGTCGGCGTCGTGAGCGTCCCTGGCTGTAGGTGGCAGGGCTTTTTATCCGCATGGGGGGAATAGATACCCCGGGCTTTAGGGTGAAGACTCATGAAGAAGTTGCTCGTACTGCCGGGGGACGGCATTGGTCCCGAGGTCATGACTCAGGTGTTGCGCGTCGTCGAGTGGTTGTCGCGCAAGGGACGGGGCGAGTTCGAGGTGACGGAGGCCCTGGTCGGCGGGTGCTCCTATGACGCGCACGGCACGCCGCTGACCGATCAGGTGCTGGCCATGGCCATGGAAGCGGACGCCGTTCTGCTCGGGGCCGTCGGTGGTCCCAAGTGGGACAGCCTGCCGTTCGACAAGAAACCGGAACGGGGTCTGCTGCGCCTGCGCAAGGAGATGGACCTTTTCGCCAATCTGCGGCCGGCGGTGGTGTTCGACGCCCTGGCCGAGGCTTCCTCCCTGAAGACCGATCTGGTCAAGGGGTTGGACCTGATGATCGTGCGGGAGTTGACCGGCGGCGTCTACTTCGGTGAGCCGCGCGGTATCGAGACCCTGCCGGACGGCACTCGTCGCGGCGTCAACACCCAGGTCTACACCACGCCGGAAATCGAGCGGGTGGCGCGGGTGGCCTTCGACCTAGCCCTGCTCCGTGGACGCAAGGTGTGCTCGGTGGAAAAGTCCAACGTGATGGAAAGCGGTCTCCTGTGGCGCGAGGAGGTCACGCGAATCCACGCCGAGTACATGGACCGCGGGGTTGAGCTGTCGCACATGTATGCCGACAACTGCGCCATGCAACTGGTGCGCCGTCCGAAACAGTTCGATGTCATCGTCACCGACAATCTGTTCGGCGACGTGTTGTCGGATTGCGCCGCCATGCTGACCGGTTCGCTGGGCATGCTGCCTTCGGCCAGTCTCGGGCCGGTCGACGCCTCCGGCAAACGGCGGGCGCTGTATGAGCCGGTCCATGGCTCCGCCCCGGACATCGCCGGCAAGGATCTGGCCAACCCGCTGGCGACCCTGCTGTCCTTCTCCATGGCGCTCCGCTACTCGTTCGACATGGCCGAGCAGGCGGATCTGATCGATAAGGCGGTGCAGAACGTCCTGAGCGGCGGATTGCGGACAGCCGACATCATGCAGCCGGGCAAGGCCAAGGTATCGACCCTGGTCATGGGCGATGTGGTGTTGCGGGAGTTGGACAAGCTGGCATAGAGGTAGAGGAAGACCGGGGGGCTTCTTACCCCTCGGGCCTCCAGGCATCGGGGAGGTGGCGGGGAGAACGCCCGGGGGTTATGACCACCACGTCGAAACGGCAGTCCAGACCAGCAAACTCCGGTCTTTGTTGCAGAAATCCCTCCGCAGCCCGGGCGATGCGCCGCTGCTGGCGGGGCGTGACCGACTCCAGGGCTTCTTCCAGGGAAGCTCTGGCCTTGACCTCCACGAACACCACCAGGGACCCGCGTCGAACAATCAGGTCAATCTCACCTGCCTCTCGGCCGCAGCGAAAACGGCAGGCGAGACGTTCGAAGCCCTGGGCGCTCAGCATCGCCATCGCTTCGATTTCCGCCTGACGCCCCAGGCCCTCGGCGATCCGACGACGCCCAGCAGGCGTTGTCATGCCTCGTCCGTCCGGCCATCCGCCGACAGCTCCAGAGCCCGCGCGTAGACCTGACGGCGCGGCAGTCCCGTGGCCGCGGCCACCGCGTCGACGGCATCGCGGAGACTGGCGGTGGAGTCCAGAGCCAGGACGAGTTGCCGGTCCACCTCGGCCTCGGACACCACGACATCAAGGGGTGGGGCCACCACCACCACCACCTCACCCTTGGGCGGACCCGCCTGCCGGTAGTGCGCCGTCACTTCGACCAGGGAGCCGCGACGTATCTCCTCGAACCGCTTGGTCAACTCCCGAGCCACCGCCACTTCTCGATTGCCCAGGACCTCGGCCATGTCGGCCAAAGATTCGGGCAGGCGGACCACGGACTCATAAAACACCAGCGTTGCCGGAACCGCTGCCAGGGTCATCAGCATCGTCCGGCGGGCGGCTCCGCGGGAGGGTGGAAACCCCGCGAACAGAAAACGGTCGGTAGGCAGCCCGGAAACGGCAAGGGCCGTAATCACCGCCGAGGCCCCCGGAACCGGCGTCACCGCCAGACCCTCGGCGATAGCCGCGCGCACCAGCTTGTACCCGGGATCGGAAACCAGCGGCGTGCCGGCATCGGAGACCAGCGCCACCGACTCGCCCTCCCGCATCCGGGCGAGGAGACGGGGACGGACACGTTCGGCGTTATGATCGTGGTAGGGGGTAAGCGGGGTAGCGATGCCGAAGCGGGCCATCAGACGCCCCGTGGTCCGGGTGTCCTCGCAGGCGATCACATCAACGGCCTCCAGTATTTTCAAAGCCCGTATGGTAATATCGGAGAGGTTGCCGATGGGGGTCGAGACCACCCACAATCCCGGTGCCGGTTTACTTCCCGGCTCAGGCTCGTTAGGTTCGTCTCCGTCGGCGAGTTTTCCAGCGTCGACAGTTTCGGCCAACCCCCTTTCGGTGGAGGACGCCAGTGCGCGGTGCGATTTTCCTGCGGTCGTGGTCCCTTTTGCCATTGGCGACGGCCCTGATGCTGGGGGTGAGTGCCTGCGGCGACTCCCCATCGTCCTCTTCCTCCGACGACCGACCCGTGGTCGCCCTCGAACCCTTCCCGCCGGCACCGGGGCACCGGGTGAAGCTGCCCGTCCAGCCGGCGGAACGACCGAAGCCCGCGTCAGCACCGGCCCAGGCACCGACCCCGCCCGAACCTTCCCCGGTGGCAACCGAACCCACGGTGGAATCCCAGGCGCTACCCCCCCCCGGAGACGCCGCCGGCGACGAAGGCTCCCATCCGGGTAGCCCTTCTGGTGCCCCTGACCGGTCCGCTGGCACGGGTCGGAGAAGGGATGCTCAACTGCGCCCAGCTCGCCCTGTTCGACAGCGGCGATGACAGGGTCATTCTGCAACCCTATGACACCGAGGACAAACCGGTTCTGTTGAAGTAGGTGTTTCTGTTGGAGTTCCTGTAGGTGTTTCTGTTGAAGTAGGAGTTTCTGTTGGTGTATTTGTAGGAG
>JBKACM010000010.1:0-24803 GCA_046269335.1 Alphaproteobacteria bacterium
GCCTGGGGGTACGGCGACCCCCTGCCGCCGCCGCCCCCGTGGGGTGGTTACGGCGGTCCGTATGGCGGCGATTACGTGGGCTACTACGGGCCGTATCCGGTATATCCTTGAGGTTTGAAGTGGGGGGGTACCCAGAGGGTGCGTTGCCATGACGGGCAGAGTGTCGCTGGTCACGGTTGTGGTGCTGTCCGGCGTGGCCCTGGGGGGGGGCGCGCTGATGGGGATTGTCTCCGATACCGCCAGCGCGGGGGGTAATCCCTGGCGCGGTTCGGGGGGCTATGCCCAGTCGTCGCGTGCAGCTTCGCCGACGGTGTCGGCGCTGGAAGGGCGCGCCCAGGCGCGAGGACGCCAGGGACGTCCCGAGGAGAGGCCCGGTGTATCGGGCCGTTATCGCCGCGACGAGTACCCGGACGACCCCCAGCCCCGCTTTCGACCCGAGGATCGGGCCCCGGCGGTGTCGGGATGGCAGCAGGAGCCCGTTCGTGACCATCGGCGGAGCGAGTACCGTCGCGCCGGTCGGGACGAAGGGTGGGCGACGGCGGAGGGCGGTCGTGGCGAGCGCCGTCGTGGTGGACTTTCGGCGGAACGTTACCCTTCCTATCCCGTTGGTGGGGACAGCCGGGGACGGGAGGAGGCCTTGTCCGCCACCGGATGGAACGAGGGGGGCGGCTGGAACGACGCCCGGCAGGGGGGCTACGTTCCGGAACCAGAGTACGCTCCCGGAGAGGACGCCGAGGTGGGCGTTTCCCGTTACCAGTATCAGCCGACGGCGGTGCCACCCCGGGGAGGGGCACGGGTGCCCGTGCGGCGGGAGACCTACGGGTCGGATACGTCGTATCCGCCCGAGGCGGTGGTCGCTCCGCCACGTCAGCCGGCTCCAGCGGTTCCGACGGCGGTTCCGGAGCCGTACTATCCGTCACCGCAGGTTGGGATTCCGTGGACGGGGGGATCGACCTACGGCTATGGTGCCGGGAGCGACGTCTACTACGGTCGGGGCTATGGGTATTGGCCGCGAGGGTATTATGGCATCGCGCCGTTGCCTGTTTTCGCCCAGGGCTACGGGCCTGGCTATCGTCCCCGGTACGGTGGGACGACGCCGTGGCTCGGGGGAGGGTGGCCGGTGTATTCCGGCTGGTCCAGGTGGTGGTAGTCCTGGGGTCCGGTTTTTGGATCGGCGTGAACTCTGGGGGACTGTAATGAGGGGGCTTCTTTGGAGCGTTTCGGTCCTGGCAGCGCTGTTGCCGGCCTCCGGGGGGTCGGCGGCCCAGGTGTCGTTCACGGCCGAAGCAGTGCAGACGGTGCCGGGTCAGCCGGGGGAAACCGGGCGCGTGTTCGTCTCCGAGCAGGGAATGCGATTCGAGTTCCAGCGCCAGGGACGGCAGGTGGTACAGATCGTACAGCCGAAGGAAGGCCTGATGCGTTTGTTGCTACCACAGGAAAAGATCTTTGCCGAGTTCCGCGGCCGGGCCATGCCCGCGAACCTGGCCGAGCGGGCGGAGACCCCCTGTCCGCCGCCGCAGGAGGCCAGATGCGAGCGACTGCCGGATACGACTCTTGACGGAGCCTCGGTGCAGGCGTGGCGGGTCGTGCTGTTGCTGCCGCCGCAGGGGAAGGCGACCCAGGCTTCCGAGTCCGAACCGGTGCTGCTGTGGTGGGATGCGAAAAACCGTGTGGTGGTACGGCAGCAGTTGCCCGATGGTTCCAGTGCCAGGACGGTGATGGTCGGTCGGGCCGTTCAGCAGGGGCGGCAGGTGGACCGCTGGGAGACGACCCAGACCTTGGCCACCGGCCAGACGATTCGCTCCAGCCGCCTGCACGATCCGGAGTTGAGCGTGGACATACGAGAGGAATACCCGGGAGGAACGGTTCGCGAGATGCGCAATATCGCCGTGGTGCGGCCGGATCCGTCCTGGTACGCCGTTCCCTCCGACTACCGCAAGGTGGATCCCGCCCAGGTGCAGCCGATCCTGGCCGGCCAGGCACCGGCCTCTCATGCCCCGGTGCCGGCCTCCCAGATTCCACAGGACCGGCAGCCGCCTACCCGCCTGGTGCCGCGATGATCACCGTGGTCGGGAATTTGAAGGGGGGTACCGGCAAGAGTACCGTTGTCTTCAACCTTGCCCTGTGGCTTCTGGATCGGGGGACCAAGGTTACCATCTATGATCTGGATCCGCAGGCCACGCTGCGCGACGTCGCGGATTTGCGGGCGGAGGAGGGGTTCGAGCCCAAGTTGCCGGTGGGGCAGTCGTTGCCGAAAAGTCCGACCGGGGAGGTTCTGGTCGATGTGGGGACCTCGGATATGGACGCCCTGCGGGCGGCGGTCTCCGTTGCCGGACGGGTCGTCATCCCGGTCGCCCCCAGTCAGGCGGACGTCTGGTCCACCCAGCGCTTTCTCGATATCATCCACCAGGCGACCAAGAAACGGCCGCGTCTGATGGCCTTCGTCAACCGGGCCGACACTCACCGGGCGACGAAGGAGAACGACGAGACCGAGGCGGCGCTTCGTCAGATAGAGGGGCTTGAGGTGCTTCCGGCCCGGCTTGGCCAGCGGATCGTTTTCCGGCACTCGTTCAGCGAGGGGCTCGGGGTTTTCGAGTTGGAGCCTTCCGGAAAGGCGACCCAGGAACTGAATGCATTGGCGGAAGCGGTCTTCACTTCCGACCGCAAACGATGATGGCAAGGAGACTTCTTCAATGCACGTTCTTAAGTACTTTTTAAGTACGCTCACGTTGGTAGCGGCCGTCGTGGCCGCGGTCTTCGGCTTCATCCATCGCGATCAGGTCCTGCGAGAGGCGTCGCTTCTGGGGACCAGGGTATCCGGGTGGGCTCACGATGGTGCCAGCGCGGTGTCCGGGATGGCCAATCGGGTGACCGGAAGTGGCAAGACCGTGGGGGGAGAGCGGCCTGCCCCCGTAGCTCCGGCCAAGCTGGTGACCGCCAGCACTGCTCCCGCGGCTCCGGCCTCGGATTTGCAGATGCCGTCGGCGGCGAAGACGAAGGCCCCCGCGCCTTCCGCGGCTGCCTATCCGCCGGAGGACTACGCTCCGCCGCAGTCTTCGGCGGCGGCACCCGCCAAGACCGGAGCGTCGGCTCCGGTGGCGGTTTCGAAGGATACTCCGTCCAAGGCGGCAGGCGGTGGATACGCTCCGGAGGGGTATGTGCCGCCGTCTCCCCCGCCGTCTCCGGCCGAGCCCAAGTCCACCCAGGGAGATACCGCTGCATCGGTCTCGGAAGCCCAGACCGGGGATGCGGCGATGACGCCTCCTCAGGGCTACGGTTATGGAGCCCCGCCTCCCGGATACGGTATGCCGCCGTTCCTGCCGCCCGGCGGATATGCGGGGATGCCGGGGCCGGCTCCTCAGCCGCCGCAGGCCGGATCGGTCGGAGAGGCCGCTCCCGCAGGGGAGCCGATGCCGCAGCCCGGGCTGGCGGACATGGGTCGTGCCCAGCCGGCCCGTCCAGAAGTGGTGGGAGGTGGGGAGAGCCCGGCTTCCGCCCCCGCTGTTTCGCGGGCCGCTGCTCCGGCCTCGCAGATGGAGTCCTCCCTGCGTACCTCCTGGGTCGAGGCCAGGCAGGCCTTCTGGGCCCAGGATCTGGCCAGGGCTGAAGAGATTTACCTGAGGTTGGTCAGGGATAATGCGGACGAGGCGGATCTGCCCGGCGAACTGGGGAACGTCTACCTGGTGGAAGGGCGCGTCAGCGAGGCCAGTGACCAGTATCTGGAGGCGGGTCTGCGTGCGATTCGGGCCGGGAACCGGGCACGGGCCGGCGCGGTAGTGGCCATTCTGGCCCGTGTCGACCGGGCGAAGGCCGATCTTCTGCGTCAGAAGCTGTTCGACAGCCGCATTTCCCAGGTCGGCAGATAGCGGGGGGTTGCGGAACCCGCCTGCGGCGCGTGGCTCCTCCGTGCTGCGCGCCGCTGTCCGGCGGATGCCGGTCATGGATGAGGCCGGCGGATAGCCGGGCATGAGGTGGGATAGCGGGGCGGGTGCGTGTCGCCGTGTCGGGTCCCGGTTTGTCTCGAAACCGGGGCCCATTTCTTCAGATGGGGTGGGATGATGTCATTGTTCGGTCCGAGCAAGGTTCTGTCCGCGCGTCTTGCCAACCTCGAGTCGCACCTGAAGTCGGAAAACCCCATCCTTTTGGAAATCGTGCCGACCTATTTTCGCATGGACAAGATCCTCTATCGCATGGGCCTGTTGAGTCGTGACGAGTCCCTGGCGTCGCGGATACCGTGGTGGCCTCTCATCAGCGTCCTCGGCACTTTCTCCTCGGGCAAGTCCACTTTCATCAATCACTACATCGGTGACAAACTCCAGAGCACCGGCAACCAGGCGGTGGATGACAAATTCACGGTCATCTGTTTCGGTGGCGAGGGCGTCCGCGTCCTGCCGGGGACGGCTCTGGACGCCGATCCCAGGTTCCCCTTCTACCGTATGAGCGACGAAATCGATAAGGTCGCCGCCGGCGAAGGGCGTCGGATCGATGCCTATCTGCAATTGAAGACCACCGGCAACGACACCGTCCGGGGCAAGATCATCATCGATTCCCCGGGATTTGACGCCGACGACCAGCGCCGTTCGATTTTGCGGCTGACCAACCATATCGTTGATCTTTCCGACTTGGTGCTGGTGTTTTTCGACGCCCGGCACCCGGAACCGGGGGCGATGCAGGATACCTTGCGGCATCTGGTGGCCAGCACCGTCCGCCGACCTGATGCCAGCAAATTCCTCTATATTCTCAACCAGATTGACACTGCCGCCAGGGAAGACAATCCGGAGGACGTGGTGGGCGCATGGCAGCGGGCCGTGGCGCAGGCCGGGCTTGTCTCGGGGCGATTCTATTGCATCTACAACCCCGGTGCGGCGGTGGAAATTCCCGATGAGGGGTTGCGTAGACGGTTCGAGGCCAAGCGGGACGCTGATCTTGCGGAGATCCATGCCCGAATGGGGGAAGTGGAGGTCCAGCGCAGCTATCGCATCATCAGTGTCCTGGAGATGGTGGCCAACGAGGTGGAACAGGAACTGGTTCCGGTTCTGACTGCCCGGATTGCCCGTTGGCGCCGCCTCACTCTGGTCTGGGATCTGGTTGGGGCGCTGGGTCTGGCAGGGTTGGCGGGGGTGGTGGCCTATTTCGTCGGCCTGGATTCTCTGAACGAGGGAGCACAATGGCTCGCCTCGCACCAGGTGGAGTCCTCCCTGGTGGGCATTCTGGTTCTGGCGGTGGTAGTTTCCGGGCACTTGTCGATCCGGGATGCCGTTGCCCGCCACCTTGCCCAGTCCATTCCGGAACGGGCCGGCCAGTTCGAGCTGGGTCTTCGGCAGGCGTTTCTGAAGAGTACCAGCCTCCTGCGCAGCATCTTCGGCAGCGAGCCTTCCGGTTGGGGTAAGGGCACCCGGCGCAGGTTGCAGGCTTTGCGCAACGCCGCCGCCCAGCATATCCAGCGGGTAAATGACCTCTACACCGATCCGTCCGGCCGTCGCCGCCGGGCGGAGCTGTCCGACGGGAAGGTGAAGTAGTCCAGGGGAGAGGGGGGGGTGTCCGGCCCGGATATCGGCGCGTATCCGCCTGTGTGTGGGCGGGGCTGCCGTCTCCATATGGCCAGAGGGGGCATTGCCACCCGTGTTCTTTTGCTGTTAATTAGAGTCCTCTTCGGGGTTCCGGACGTCGCGTGGGCGAGGTCTGGGTGTGGAGGGTCGAGGGAGGAGAGTTCCCGGCGTGGCGATCAGCGATCAGGATCAGCAATCCGATCTGGCCAATCATTCCGGTTCGGCGGTGGCGGCCTTGCTGCACGCCAGCAGAGTGCGCGCGGGCGGCAATCTGCGTCAGATTTCGGCGGTGCTGTGCATCCGGCTTCCCTATCTCCAGGCCATCGAGGAGGGGCGGTTCCGCGATCTTCCGGGGGCTACCTATGCCATGGGGTTCGTGCGGGCCTATGCCGAACATCTGGGGCTTGACGGCGAGGAGGTGGTTCGCCGCTTCAAGAACGAAACCGAAGGGCTCCAGAACCGGGCCAGGCTGGCCTTTCCCATCCCCGTGTCCGAAGGCAGGATTCCCGGGCCGGCCCTGATTCTGGTGGGGGCAGTCCTGGCCGCTGCGGTTTATGGTGGCTGGTACTGGCTTTCCGCCGGGGACCGCCACGTTGTTGATCTGATCCCCAGGTTGCCGGACCGGTTGGTGGCGCTTCTTTCCCGTTCCCAGCCCTCTCCTTCCGCTTCCGTAGCGTCCGGCGGTCCGCGATCCTCCGGTGGAGAGGGGGAGATGGTCGTGCCGTCATCCCAGAATGGTGCGGTGGTGCCGCCATCGGTTTCTTCGCTGCCGTCTCCGATCCCGCTGCCGGTACCGGTACCGGTACCGGTACCGGTTGGAGCCGCGACACCTCCTGTTCCGTCCGCAGGCACGTCCGTGTCGGCTCCGGTGGGGGCTCTTCCGGCGAAGACGCCGCAAGTGGCTTCCGTCATACCCGTGGTGACGGGCAAGGCCGGTTTCGGCGCTTCCGGAAACGGGGGGGCCGATGTGTCGGACGATCAGCCCGACGAGGCTCCGGCGCTTCCCAGCGATGACGCCCAGGATGAGGTGGCTGTTGCCGAGAGCAAGCCGGTTTCCGGCACGCCGGCCCCGTCGGTGCCCTCGCCTTCTTCCCCACCCGCGTCTTCTTCCCCACCCGCGCCTTCCTCCCCACCTTCGTCGGTTTCGCCCCAGACGACTGTCGCTCCTGCGACGGCCACCCCGGCGCGTTCCACGGGGCTGGTAACCGCATCGGCCGGTGTGGAAAGCGGATCCGGTCGGATTTTCGGTCAGGCGACTGGAGAGTCGCGGGTGGTGATGCGTGCCAAGGGCGATAGCTGGATTCAGGTGCGCGACAATGGCCGTGTCCTGACCACCCGAATTCTGCGGCGGGGCGAGGTGTACCGCTTCCCCAATCGTCTTGGTCTGACACTGGTGGCCGGCAACGTGGGGGCGCTGGATGTTACGGTGGATGGCCTGCCTGCGCCGTCCCTGGGGCCCTACGGCGTGGTGCGCCGCAATATCGCCATCGATCCGGATCGTTTGCGCCAGGGCCTGCCTCCCGAAACGGAGGCTCCGGCGAGCGCTCGTCATTAGCTTCGGGTGGTCATCAGCGGAAAGGTTTCGTCATGAGCGGACGTCCGTATGCCGAGATTCGGCGCCGCAAATCCCGTCAGATTCGCGTCGGCAGGGTTCTGGTCGGAGGGGATGCACCGATCAGCGTGCAGTCGATGACCAATACCCTTACCTCTGACGTGGCCGCGACCGTGGCGCAGATACGTAGTATGGAGGCCGCTGGGGCCGACATCGTCCGCGTCTCCTGCCCCGACCCGGAGTCCACGGCGGCGCTCAGGGATATCGTGCGCCAGGTGTCGGTTCCCATCGTCGCCGATATCCACTTCCATTACCGGCGGGCCATCGAGGCGGCCGAGGCCGGGGCCGCCTGCCTTCGTATCAATCCGGGCAATATCGGTTCCCCCGATCGCGTGCGCGAGGTGATCCGGGCGGCCAAGGACCATGGGCTTTCCATGCGTATCGGCGTCAATGCCGGCAGTCTGGAATCTCATCTTCTGGAGAAGTACGGCGAGCCTTGCCCCGAGGCCATGGTCGAGAGCGGAGTGGAGCATGCCCGCATCCTGGAGGACAACGACTTTTTCGACTTCAAGATCAGTGTCAAGGCGTCGGACGTGTTCCTGGCGGTGGAGGCATACCGTGGCCTGGCGAAGGCGTGCGACTATCCGCTGCACCTGGGCATCACTGAAGCCGGTGGACTGCGGGGCGGTACGGTGAAATCCGCCATCGGGATCGGCATGCTGCTGGCGGATGGCATCGGGGATACGCTCCGGGTTTCCCTGTCGGCCGACCCGGTGGAGGAAGTCCGGGTCGGATTCGAAATCCTGAAATCCCTGGATCTGCGTCACCGGGGGGTCCGGGTGGTCTCCTGCCCGTCGTGCGCCCGGCAGGGCTTCGATGTGGTCAAGACGGTAGCGGCCCTGGAAAAGCGCCTGGAGCACGTTACCCTTCCGGTCAGCCTCTCGGTGATCGGCTGTGTCGTCAACGGGCCGGGCGAGGCACGTGCCACCGATGTCGGACTGACCGGGGGGGGAGACGGCCTGCACATGGTCTATCGTGCCGGCACCGCCGATCACAAGATCGGCACCGATGCTCTGGTTGAACACCTGGCTCGGCTGGTGGAAGAGAAGGCCACCGAGATGCAGGGCTAGGTTCCTGGAATCGAATGGGGAGCACGAGGGCCTCAGGCCCTCGTATCCTGTTTGTCGGCTCATCGGTATAGGGAGTTTCCGTCGTGTCTTTGCTGCAACCGGTGCGGGGCACCCAGGATCTGCTGCCCGACGCCATCCGTCGTCATCGGCATGTCGAGAAGGAGGCGCTACGGGTTGCCGGACTTTACGGCTTCAGCGAGATCGCGACTCCCATTTTCGAGTTCACCGAGGTGTTCTCTCGCACACTGGGCGAGACCTCGGACATCGTCAGCAAGGAGATGTACACCTTCAATCTGGCGGGCGAGTCCCTGACGCTGCGGCCGGAGGGCACGGCGGGGGTGGCACGGGCCTTCATCTCCAACGGGCTGACTCAGCAGCTTCCGTTGAAGCTGTTCTACTCCGGTCCCATGTTCCGCTACGAGCGCCCCCAGAAGGGCCGGCAGCGTCAGTTTCACCAGATAGGGGTGGAACTGCTGGGCGTGGACAGTCCGGAGGCCGACATCGAGGTCATCGCCCTGGGCCAGCAGGTTCTTGACCGTCTGGGACTGAAGGACAAGGTTGTCCTGGAGATGAACACTCTGGGGGATGCCGCCAGCCGCGCCGCCTACCGGGAGGCCCTGGTGGCCTATCTGTCCGGCCACGTGGATCGCCTGTCGGAGGAGAGTCGCGCCCGGCTTGGCCGCAATCCGCTGCGGGTTCTGGACTCCAAGGACGAGGGCGACCGGCGGGTGGTGGCCGGGGCCCCGCTGTTCCCCGACTTTCTGAACCAGCCCTCGCTCGCCTTTTTCGATCGATTGCGGCAGGGGTTGGACGACCTGGGGATCGCCTATGAGGTCAACCCCAGGCTGGTGCGTGGCCTGGACTACTACTGTCACACCGCCTTCGAGTTCACGACCACGGCTCTGGGGGCCCAGGGTACGGTGCTGGCGGGGGGGCGCTATGATAATCTGATCCAGCAGATGGGGGGACCGCCGACCCCAGGGATTGGCTGGGCTGCCGGGGTCGAGCGGCTGGCGATGATGCTGATTACCGAGGGGGAGAGCGAGATACGCCCCATCGTCGTGATTCCCATGGGAGGGGAGGACGGTCAGCGCCAGGCCCTGATTGTGACCCAGAAGTTGCGTCAGTCTGGTTTCGTGACCGACCTGGGCTATTCCGGCTCCATGGCCAAGCGCATGAAGCGGGCCAACAGGGACAGGGCCCGCGTGGCGGTGATCCTTGGCGAGGAGGAGCAGAAGCGCGGCAACGTTCTGGTGCGCGATCTGGACAGTGGCGAACAGCAGGAAATCCCGCTGATTTCGCTTGAGGAACATCTTGCCTCCTGTCGTTATGGATCATGAGCGACACATCTCTCGTCAACCATCTGGTCGTCGTCGGTACCAACCATCGCTCGTCATCCGGGGCGCTGCGGGAGCGGATTTTCGTCGAGGAGCCCGCCATTCCCAGGTTTCTGGCCGGGTTGCGGGAGGCGGGATTGGCGGAGGCCATGGTTCTGTCCACCGGCGACCGCGTGGAGGTGATCACCGTGCATGGAGACCGGGAGGAGGCCTCCCGTGTCATTGCCGCCGCCCTGGTGGAACGGAGCGGACTGGATGCCGGCAGTCTGGCAACCCGGCTGTACCGACAGTCGGGTCTGGAGGCGGTGCGGCATTGCTTTGCCGTGGCTTCGGGGCTGGACAGTCTGGTGGTCGGTGAGCCCCAGGTGTTGGGGCAGATGGAAAATGCCCTCTTCCAGGCCCGTACCGCCGGCATGGTTGGCCCTGGTCTTGAGGCCCTGCTGTCGGCGGCCTTTGCGACCGCCCTGCGGGTGCAGACGGAAACGGCGGTGGCGGAGGGTCCGGTTTCCATTGCCTCTGCCGCGGTACAACTGGCCGGGGACCTGCATGGAGACTTGGGCCGCTGTCATGGGCTCGTGGTCGGTACCGGCGACATGGGCAGCCTGATTGCCAATAGTCTGCAAGCCGCGGGGCTGACCCGTCTGGTAATGACCGCGCCGCAGGATTCCAAAGCCGAGGCTGCGGCATTCGACCGCAACAGCCATGTCGTGCCCTTCGCCGACCTGGAGGGAGCCATGGTCAATGCTGATATCGTGTTGACGTGCCTGAACGGTCAGAAGTTTGCCATCGGGGCGGAGGCCGTCCGGGCCGCCCTGACCAAACGTCGTCAGCGTCCCATATTCCTCATCGATGCCGGCATTCCCGGCGATATCGAGCCCGCCGTCAACCGGGTGGACAATGCCTTTCTCTATGACCTTACCGACCTGGAGGGCGTGGCGGTGGCCGGTCGCACCGGGCGTGAGGCGGCGGCCCGGGCCGCCTGGGGTATCGTTACCTCCGAGGTTGCCGCTTTCCAACGGGTTCCCGTTCGGGAGACCCCGGTGGTGGTTCCGGTAACGGCAGAGCTGCGCCGGCATTTCGAAGCCGTGCGCACCAAGGTACTGGAGGAGGCCGGAAGCCAGGATGCAACGCTGGTCACCGCGCTTCTGGTGGAACGGTTGTTGAACACGCCGGCCGATGTGCTACGGGAGGCCGGGAAGAACCGTGACGAGCGGGAGGCGCTGGAGGGAGCCGTGAGGCGTCTGTTCCGGCTGGAGGAGACTTCGTTGCGGCAGAGGGAGCCTGCGCCCCGTGAGCCTTGATGACAAGCTGGATCGCCTAGTGGCGCGATACGAGGAACTGGGGGCCCTGCTGAGCCGGGAGCAGGCCGTCGATGCGGCGCTCTTTGCGCGCATGTCCAAGGAATATGCGGACCTAAAACCGGTGGTGGACTGCATCGATAGGCTCGGCAAGGCCCGCAAGGACATGCGCGAGGCCGAGGCGATGGCCGCCGAGACCGGTTCCGACCCGGAGATGCGCGCTCTGGCCGAGGAGGAGTTCTATGCTCTGAAGGCGGCTTTGCCGGATCTGGAACGCCAGGTCCTGCTCATGCTGTTGCCCAGGGACGAGGCTGATGCCCGCAATGCTATCCTGGAAGTCCGGGCCGGTACCGGTGGCGAGGAGGCGGCGTTGTTCGCCGCCGAACTGTTCCGTCTCTACGAGCGCTATGCCGCCGTGCGGGGCTGGAAGTTCGAGGCGATGGAGATGAACGAAACCGGGATCGGCGGGTACAAGGAAGCCATCGCCATGATCACCGGCCGCAACGTGTTTGCGCGTCTCAAGTACGAGTCCGGCGTTCATCGGGTGCAGCGGGTCCCGGTGACCGAGGCCAGCGGTCGTATCCATACTTCGGCGGCCACGGTAGCGGTGTTGCCGGAGGCGGAAGAGGTGGACATCGCCATCGACGAAAAGGACCTGCGCATCGATACCTACCGCTCCCAGGGGGCCGGTGGCCAGCACGTCAATACCACCGACAGCGCGGTACGTATCACCCACCTGCCCTCGGGGGTGGTGGTGGCGTGCCAGGACGAAAAATCCCAGCACAAGAACCGCGCCAAGGCGATGAAGATCCTGCGGGCGCGCCTTTATGAATTCGAGCGGGCACGCCTGGCCTCGGTACGCGCCGCCTCGCGCAAAAGTCAGGTGGGGTCCGGGGATCGTTCGGAACGGATACGTACCTACAACTTCCCACAGGGCCGGGTCACCGATCACCGGATCAACCTGACACTCTACAAGATCGACCACGTGATGGCCGGTACCGCCCTGGACGAGTTCATTGACGGCCTTACCGCCGACGATCAGGCTTCCATGCTGGCGGAACTGGAGTGACGGGGTGAGGGGGACAGAGTCAGGGGAGCAGCAGGAATTTCATCACCGCGGTCATGATCGCTACGAACGCAGCCATCATGGCCCCCAGCCGGACGGTCAGATCGTACTTGAGGCGCAATTCCATCTCGCGCATCTCGGCACGGACCGCCGCGAATTCGGATTTCATCTCGGAGCGGACCGCCGCGAATTCGGTTCTGACTTCGTCCTGGAATGTCGCGAACTCGGAATGGAGCGATGCGCTCTCATTATGGAGTTCCGCCCTGGTGACCCGCTCCTCGGCTACTCCATCCTGGACTTCCTTGACGGCCTCGGCGACGGCCTCCGCCTGTGTCTCCGAGAAACCGGAGTCACGCAGCCGATGAACGAATCTGAGGGTATCGAATGCGACGGCACCCATGGCGACCTCCCTGTGGCGAGGGTGTGGTCTTCGGCGGTGAAAGTCAAGGCGCAATGACCCGCGATGACGTCGGCGGCCGGCTTGCCGACGCTGCCCGTCGGCTGGCATTGGGAGGTGTGGCCTCCCCCCGGCTGGACGCCAGGATACTGCTGGCCCACGTCCTGGGAGAGACCCCGGGTGCCGTTGGCCTGTACCCCGAGCGGGCTCTCACAGACGAGCAGATTCAGGCCTTCGAGCGCCTTCTGTCCCGACGGCGGGATCGCGAGCCGGTGTCGCGTATTCTTGGCCAACGTGGTTTCTGGACCCTGGATTTGGCGCTGTCGCCGGACACCCTGGACCCTCGTCCGGATACCGAAACCCTGATCGAGGCCGTGCTGGAGGCCTGCCCGGACCGATCGGCCCCGCTGACGATGCTGGATCTGGGCACCGGAACCGGCTGTCTGTTGCTGGCACTGCTCTCGGAGTTTCCACGGGCCCTGGGGGTTGGTGTCGATCTTTCCCCGGGGGCTCTGCTCACGGCCCGACGGAACGCGGTGGCGGCGGGGGTTGCCGACCGGGCACGATGGGTCGGCTCCTGCTGGGCCGGGGCTCTGACGGGGTCGTTTGATGTGATCGTGTCCAATCCGCCCTACGTTCCCGATGCGGAAATCGCTGGGCTGGAGCCGGAAGTGGCGCGGTTCGATCCCAGGTTGGCCTTGTCGGGGGGGGGGGGATGGCCTGGATGCCTATCGCGCCCTGGCTCCCGATCTTGCCCGGTTGCTGGCACCTCGGGGCGCTGGCTTCGTGGAAGTCGGCGCGGGACAGGTCTCCGCCGTCATCGAAATTCTTGCGGCTGCCGGACTGAGTCCTGTCGCCACGAAGCGGGACCTTCATGACGTCGAACGGTGTATCGTTTTCAATGGACGCGCAAAAAAGGCGACTGGATGAAAAAAGTACTTGGAAACAGGCGGCATTCTGAATACGGTGAGGGGATGCAGCGCGATGGCGATACTGCGAGACGGACGCTCCCGAATCTGGGAGCGGGGTCTTGCTGCCCGGTCGGGTCGTTGCTCGATCCCCTGTATTTCGCCGAGTAGGTGCGCCGAGGGGCGCGGACTTTCCCGGTTTTTCTCCGGGCCATCGGGGGGGGTGGGTGTGTGCAATCGGACAATTTGCGGGTGTCATGAGGCAAGGCTCGAACCCTAAGGGGCGTTCGCGTGGACGCGGCGGGAGTGGCGGCGGCGGAAGCGGCGGCGGAAGCGTGAATGGTGGTGGCGGTCTCAGCAACAAGAAGCCGAATCCGGTCCGCGTTGGTTCATTCGATAACGGCTCCCCTCCCGCGCGGGTGAGGGGGAACGCGCACCAGATGATGGACAAGTACCTTTCCCTTGCCCGGGACGCTTCGTCCCAGGGGGACCGTGTTCTTGCCGAGCACTACTTTCAGCACGCCGACCATTACTACCGGATCATGGGCAGCATGCCACAGCCGAATGGCCGGGGGCCGCGTGGTCCTGGTGGCCAGACGCCAGCGCAGCCCGGTGGTGAGTTGGACGCCTCCGGTGGTGAGGGCGGTGCGGTGGCCGACGAGGGAGGTCCTGCGGAAGATAGCGGCGGCAGCGACGGTGACGGTCGCCCCGGGGTGATCCCGGTCTGATGCCGGCTGGAGCCGCTGGTGATCCGGGTCCTTGAAGAGGTCGCCCAGATCAAGGGGTGGCTGGCCGCCGGGAAAGAAGACCGCCTGACCGGGGTGGTATCCGGTCAGGGGGACGCCTTGAGCCCCTCGGCCCAGAGAATAAATTGTCCGACATTGAGCCCACCCCCCAGGACGTTCTGAATCAGGGCGAAGTTCTTCTCGGCGGCGTCGGCGTCCGGTGGCCAGTGGGTGAGAATTTCCCGCATCCAGCTCAGGTTCAGCATGTGGCGGGCCAGGGAGCAGCTCTCCAGCCGCTCCACTTCCGCCATCATCCGGTCTCGTCTTTGGCTCAGGCGGTGAAACCACTCGGGGCACTGCCGTCCGGTCCGTCGCTCGTCCAATACTGCCCGCGGCATGCGATCGGACAGAACCCGTCGGGCGAGGGATCGGGGTTCGCCCTGGCGCAGGTACTGGTTCCAGGGAATGGCCAGGCAGAATTCCACCAGGGGCAGATGGGCCAGCGGGTCCCGCCGCTCGATACCGAAGGTGCGGCGGGTGGCGTTGCTGGCTCGTCGTGCCCGGAGATAGGTATCGAACATCCACTGCCATCGCTGCCGTCCGTGACCCGGGATTTCCGGGTTTCTGAATTTTTCATCGGTGTCGCGGGTGACCTCCTGCGGTGGCATGCAGTCGGGATGAACGGCGGTGGGACGCGGTGTTGTCTGCCGATCGGAACCCGGCAGCAGCAATCCTCTGCCCCGACGCAGAAGCTGGCGCATCGGGGAGGACAGGAGGGGAACGATTGCCTCCTGAACCATGGGCAGCAGCGGCCCGCCGCCGTTCCAGCGACGCAGACCGGCAATCTGCTGTCCGAATTCCAGCAGGTGGCCGGAGCGGAGCAAATCCGGCAGGAACTCGTCCCCCCGCCAGGACAGGGTGCTGTTGCCGGCAAATCCGATCAGCAGGACGGAGGCACCAAGGTTCCGCACCTGCTCCAGCATCGGCGTGTACCAGCCGAACTGACTGAACATGGGCAGCGGATACCCCTGCACTTGAAACAACCGGCTGGGGTCAAGCTCGTCGGCCGTGATCGGGCCGGCTGGGCAGCGGTGGGCCACCATGTTGGGGTGGCGCTTTGCCACCGCTTCGGCGTTGGGCCATTCATCCACCATCCGCCTGGGATGGGGCGAGGGCAGGGCGGCACCGGGCTCTGGTACCGCCGTTACCGTGTGTACGGTCTCTTCCGGTCGCAACCGGGCGGCGGTGGCGGCAACGGCGGTGGAGTCCAGTCCCCCCGACATCTGGCACACGATCGGACCCAGACGACGCAGTTGCGCCGCCACGCCCCGGTCCAGCAACTCCCGTGCCGCCTCCACGTAGTCTTCTTCGCGCCGAAAGCGGATGCGCCGGCCCCAGTCGGGTCGCCAGAAACGGTCAATCCGGGGTTCTCCGCCACTCCAAACCAGTCGGCTTGCCGGGTTCAGCAGGTGGACGTCCTGGAAGTAGGTGCTTCCCTCCCGGTTCGGTCGCCACAGCAACGTATCGAGCAGAGACGCCTCATCCACACGGTGGGGGCCTGTCGAGAACTTCAGCAGGGCGGAGAGTTCGGTGGCGAAAGCGATCCGCCCTGGCAGAACACGGTAGTACAGGGCGCGCCCACCGGTCGGGTCGCAGGCCAGCAGCAGTCTGCGAGCCGTGTCATCCCAGGCCGCCAGGGCGAAGTCGCCGAGCAGGTGGCGGGGGGTTTCGTCCCCCCAGCGTTCCAGTGCCGCCGCGACGATGGCCCCATCGGGCAGGACGGCCTCCCGGGCGGGCAGGCCAAGGCGTTCGATCATCTCGTCCCGATTGTCCAGGCGCCCGTCAAAGGCCAGCAGACGATGCCCCCCCGCGAACGACAGCGGCAGCCGCTCGAACCGGGCCTCCGGCGTGGTCGGGGCCGTAATCTGGGCCAGGGCGACGCCCGGAGCGTTCTGGAAACCGGCTCTGCCGACGAATTCGGAGGCTATGGCGGGGAACGGAGGAGAGTCCGCGGAAATCGGGCGACCGTCGTCCCAGGCGATGCCCCAAAAGACGGTCAGGGGATTCATTTGCTGGACCGTATCTCCAGCAGACCCTTGGCGGCCAGGGACTTCAGAAACACGAGAACATCGGCTTCGATCGTTGCCGGGGTGGCGTCGTAAACCTCGGCCAGGAGACCGCAAAGATCGCCCACCCGGATCGGGACGGCGATCCGTTCCCAGATGCGGCTGCCGACGAGTCCCATCCCGTAGTATTCGTCATTTTCAAGACTGAGCAGCACGGTCTCCCCGCTCACGCTGGCGGAGGGCATACCGGACCTGGCAACGACAACGGATTCCCGCGTCAGGTCCATCGCGCCGAACCCCTCTACCAAGTCAGGAAGGGTCCTGCGCCCCGGAGGACGAGTCGCAGGCAGCATTGGCCGTGTTGGCCGTCTCCGTTAGGGGGACGACCGTCAGCACGGGCGGGGTCCAGGGCAATCTGACGCCACCTGTCCGATCTGGTCTCTCGATTGTCGGTTTCGCCGTTTCTCGATCCATTGCTCCGACTCCTTCCCCCGAAACCACCAGAACCCAGGGAAGAACAACGCAACCAGGGCGGCCAAACCGGGGGAGAACGGAACAGCCCCCGGCGACACCGCCGGCCGTTCCCCCGCGCAAGGACACCCAGTATCACGGAACGCGCAGGGTCACGACTCTCCGGCGTTTCTATCAGAAACTTTGAACATTGACAATGATAAACAATCTTAGGGGGTAGTTCCACGAAAGTTTCCCCTATGACCACAGGGAATGTGGGTGTTTCCGGCGTGGCGCTGGATCGGGATCAAAAATGACGGGTTGCGTGATTGCGTCAATGTTCAATCTCTTTTTCATTGAAAGCCGCTTGCGAAATGCTGTAAATGATGTGGTGTGCGTATGGGATGACATCAAAAATTGACGGTGGAAGCCATGGACCCATTCATTGGTGAAGTCAGGCTGTTTTCGTTCGGTAAGATTCCGAACGGGTGGTTGCCCTGTGACGGGCGGTTGTTGCCGGTGAGTAACAATGCAGCGTTGTTTTCCCTGCTTTCCAATCGATATGGCGGGGACGGAAGGAATACATTTGCCCTTCCGGATCTGCGAGGGCGGGTACCGCTCCATTCCGGACGTGGAAGTACCGGTACTTTTTATCCAATGGATCCGGCCGCAGCCAAGGGCGGAGTGGAAGGGGTGGCGCTTGCCCTGACTCAGATCCCGTACCACACGCATGCCGTCAACGTGAACAACGCGGTCGGAAACAAGCTTTACCCATTTTCCACCACCGCGAAGCCGCCGACCAATCACATTCCGGCTCAGGTCGGCAAGGGACCGACGGTCACGGCCCCCATCCCCGCTCTCTATGGCGGTAGCAGTGGCGCGACGACGATCGCGATCAGTCCGCTAACCGTCGGGGCCACCGGTGGCGGTGCCGCCCATGAGAACCGGCAGCCCTATCTGGCTCTCAATTACTGCATTGCAACGACCGGGATTTATCCGCCGCGTGACTGACGGACGGTGTCGACTGAATCTTCCCGAACGGATGGAGTGTTGATCATGGATGGTTTTTTGGGAGAGATACGGCTTTTTTCCGGGAGGTACGCGCCCGAGGATTGGGCGCTTTGCAACGGTCAGACCCTGCCCATTAATCAGAACGAGGCGCTTTTTTCCCTGATCGGAGCCATCTACGGGGGAGATGGGAATACCAACTTTGCCGTTCCCAATCTTCAGGCACGGCTGGCCATCGGCGTCGGCCAGGGGGTTGGTGTCAATGGTGCCCCACTGACCAGTTACAATCTGGGGGACAAGGGGGGTGTCTACGTGGCCAGCGTGTCTGAGGCACAGCTTCCGGCGCACAGTCACACCTTCAGCGTGGTCAATGTGCCCTCAACCGCAGTAACGCCATCCCAGACCGTCATGTATGCCGTTCCCGCGTCACCAACGACCGCTTATGCGGACCCAGCCGTGGCGGGCGTCACGCAGGGGACCGCTGCGCCCAACATGCTGTCCCAGGCTGGGGCCAGTGCTCCCCACGACAACGTCATGCCGGTGATGGCCCTCACCTACATCATTTCCCTGAAGGGCCAGTATCCGGAATTCAACAGCTGATTTCCCTGAAAGGAAGCGGGACCATGTCTGATCCTTTTATTGGAGAGATTCGTCCGTTCGCGTTCAATTATGCCCCCATGGATTGGGCGATGTGCAGCGGGCAAAGCATCGCCTATACCCAGAATCCGGCTCTGTATGCGATTATTGGTACGACGTTCGGGGGGTCGCCGGGCAGGTCGTTCAATCTGCCGAATCTGCAAGGTCAGGTGCCGGTTCACCAGGGGACCGGGATCGATGCGACCAGCCAACACGCTACCTTCGCATGGTCGACCCAGTGGGGTGAGGAGAGCGAGTCGCTGACTTCTTCCAATCTTGCTGGTCACAACCATGTGGTCAACGGGGCGGCGTTCCCGTCGACGGGGGCCGGGACCGTGGGAACCCCCACCGCCACCTCCATGCTTTCCGGTGTTCGCAACGGAGCCAATGCCTTCTGGGCCTGGACGACCAACACCACGCCGAACGATACCCTGGGCTCTGGGACGGTGGGTGTTTCGGGGGGGGCGGCCTCGCATGAGAACCGGCAGCCTTATCTGGCTCTGAATTTCTGCATCAGCCTTTCCGGGTATTTCCCTGTCAATCCAGGCAGCTAGGTCCATGGGCGAGGCCGTGTTCGCCGCTGGTGAGTCGGCCACTCTGGGTGCGACCGGGCTCCCCGCCGTGCCGGCGGCGCTGGCTGCGCGGGGGGTGGCGTTGCGCCTGCAGACGGAGGCGGATCTCGACTTCGCCCGCGATGTCTATGTCGCCTACCGCTGGGAAGAGATGGCGGCGAGTGGCTGGCCAGAGGAAGCCCGCATGGCTTTTCTCCAGGATCAGTTCCGCATGCAGTGGCGGCACTACGCCACCCAGTACGACGGGGCTGCCTTTGCCATCGTCGAGGTGGGGGGAGAGAGGGCCGGGCGGCTGTACCTGTTGGCCACGTCGGCCAGTCTGCACATCATCGACATCGCCTTCCTGCCCCCTTGGCGCAACCAGGGGATCGGCAGCGGCCTGATACGGGCGATTCAGGAGCAGGCGCGCGCCGATGGCAGAGGGGTGACCATCAACGTCGAGGGAAGCAACCCGGCGCAACGTCTGTACCAGCGACTGGGCTTTGTTCACGCCGAGCCAGCGTCGGACGAGGGGGTATACCGTCTGCTGGCGTGGCGGTCGTGCGGCGCTTGAGCGAAACCCGCTCCGCACGAAGTCGAAACTTCGTGCGGATGGTACGAGGTGTTATACCGCCCGGCCGATGAACTGACCTTTGGTCAGTTCATGCCGAGACGGTGACGCTCAGGCACCGCGCGGGCTTGTACCGACCGTCCTGTGAGTCAAATCAAAGGACGGCCGGTATTATCAGGTGAAGATGGCCTGGTAGAGAAAGGCTCCCTTTTCAGTCTGGCCGACCGGAACCATGAAGATGCTTGCCGACTCGAATGATGGATGCTTTACCTGATAAGTGCGCTGTTCGTGCAGGCTGCTGGCCTCGAATACCAGGGAAAAGGGAACCTCCCGAACGTTCAGCCCCTGGGGAACCTTGGCAAGGGGCTTCCTCTCTTCGATGCGAACCAGTTTCAACTCGGTTTCCGTTTTTTCGTCCACCACCATCGAGAAGGTATGGTCCTTGAGATCAGCAAACATAGCATGTGTCATCTGGTACATACATGCCTCCAAAGAAGAACATTAATCCGTTGTATGCCCATTATAGGGGTGCTTTATGGGCTAATCAAGCCGTGACACTGGTGCATACGTCCATGATGCGCTAACCTATCCCTGGTACAGGCATTGAGAAACACGCCATGATCGTGGAAGACGACGACTTTCCAGACCTGCCGGCCGGCCG
Source organism: Alphaproteobacteria bacterium (assembly GCA_046269335.1). Taxonomy (GTDB): domain Bacteria; phylum Pseudomonadota; class Alphaproteobacteria; order Rhodospirillales; family Rhodospirillaceae; genus JADFXL01. Next base: position 19,906 of record JBKACM010000010.1, read on the forward strand.
TGGGACCGTTGTCCAGAACCTGGAACGGGCCGTTGTGGAAGACCATCTGTTGCGCCGGGAGGATGGAGGTTGGGCCGTAAAGGGTGCCTCCTGGGATGGTCCGCATCCGTGGATCGTTGGCAAAGTGCCCTGGCCGTTGCCGTGTCGGAAGCTCAGGCAGTTTCTGTTCACCTGTGCCTATGATCGGGCCCGTGTTCCCTGGGCTTGTCGGAACTGCCACAAGGTGAGGATTCAGCCGCGCACGATGCGGGAACTGGTTGCGGTGCAGGAATGGATTGGGACGCTCTCTCTGCCGTTCAAGTGTGGCGTAGAACTGGGCCGGCGTGGCTGTCCCGGGGCCTACGGTGCCACGCTTTATATCGATGGGGCGGAGCAGGCGGAGGCGGTCCGGCGCGGTCTGGTTGAGGGAGCGGCCGCCCGGCCCCGGATCGGATCGGACCTGCCGGTGTGGGTCCGTCGGGGCTGCGCCGTTTTCGAGGCACACTGTGGTCCCATCGACCAGTATGAATTCGATCCGCTTCAGGCCGAGATCGAACCTGCGCTTCTGGAACGGGTGACGGTCCTTCCGCCGCCAAGGGGACGTCCACCAAGGGCGGCGACCTATTTGTACTGGCTTCACACCGCCCATCGGGTGGGCGACAGGACCTGTCGGGATTTCACCGGTGGCCAGCGGATGTGGCCCCCCTCTCCCGCCGACGAGATGGAAGACCTTACCCCGGCGAGGTCTCCGTTCGGTCGGTGAAATCCGCGAGCGTGCCGCCAGCTTCGAAGTGGCGGATGAATATTCTGGCAATCGTGTCGGTGGCGAGGACGGCGGAGAACATGCCGACGCCCATGCCGACCAGCGTTCCAGGACCTGGGGCCAGTATTTTCGCCTCAGCGGCAAGGCCTTGCGAGGCGGTCCCCCCGATCAGTGCCGAGACCAGGGAACGCGCCCGGATCTTGTCGAAGGGCACACCGTAAAGCTGAGCCAAATTTGCTATCGACAGATTCCAATCTGCGACCGGTGGGGAATTTCCAGTCTACCCCAGCCTGTCGATCAGGTCCTGAATCACGGCGCGTCCCGCCTTGAAATTCAGGGTGGTCAAAGCTTCCTCCAACGCTCTGGTTTCGGCATCGTATCCGTGTCCGTGCAGCCGCATCCCGAGCGCCTCGGCGGCGGCGACGGACCTCATGCTTCGCGCCTTCATCATCTCCGCCAGATCATGGCAACTCTTCAATATGTCTTCCTTTTCCGTGGCCTCGATCGGCGAAGTCGTGATCACAGGGGACATCTCGTCCGGGTGGGAAGCCATGTCCAGGCGGTGAATCACGGCGATGGTTTCTTCCAGGCGCTGCTTGAACAGGGTGAAATGCGCCTCGAACTTTTCCCGGTCCCGGTTGCTCAGGACAACCTGAAAGGCTTCGGCGGATTTGTAGAGTTCCGTAGCGGCAAGATTGCCCGACGATCCCTTCACGGCATGAACCAGGGCGTAGGCGGCGTCGATGTCGCTGGCGTCCAGCGCCGCGCGCAGTCCTTGCGCCGTATCGGAATTTCTGTTCGCAAAGGCGATCAGGAGCCGGCGCAGCAGTATGTCGTTGCCGTTGACGCGAAGCCTTGCGGTGGGAATGTCGAATCCCGGCAAATCGAGCGGACCCATCGCCGTTACCGCCGGTGTCTTCTCCGGGGAGGCAGGGGCGACAGGCGTGGCCGGTTCCATCGGTGAGGATTCCCTCGACAGGGGCTTCAGCCACCGGCAGATGGTTGCCATGGTCTGCTCCACCTGGATCGGTTTGGCGATGTGATCGTTCATTCCCGTCTCCAGGCACTTCTGGCGCTCATGGTCCAGAGCGCTGGCGGTCATGGCGATGACCGGCAGCTCCGCAAACACCGGATTGGCACGAATTCGCCGCGTTGCCTCGAAACCGTCCATGACGGGCATGTGCAGATCCATGAGCACGAGGTCGAAGAACTCTGGCGAAGCTTCCAGGGTGGCAATCGCCGCGACGCCGTCTTCCGCCATCCGGACCGTGGCCCCTTCCGCCGTGAGAATGGCGTTGGCGATCTCCTGGTTGATCTCCAGGTCTTCCACCAGCAGGATATGCCGTCCCGCAAGGCGGTTCTGCTGCTGTTGCTGGTCCGGGCCGCGACCGGCCTTTCTCGTGTCCATTTCCAGGGCCGACAGGACGGCCTCCAGCAGCCGCTCCGGCAGTATCGGCTTGAGCAGCAACCCCGAAAGCGCGAGTGCCTCGATCTCTTCCCGGGCGGCACTCTCTTCCGAGGCGGGAGCCATGAGGAGGACGGGGATGGCGCGGGTAGGGGAATGATTTCGAAGGTTCCTGATTGTTTCGACCCTGTCCCCCTCCGACAACCGCCGATCCAGAAGGATCAGATCGGTCCGGGAAGCGGCAATCTCGTCCAGGGCCGCCGTCCCGGTCTCCGCCGTCCTGACGATCATTCCGAAACGGGTCAGGATTTCCCGCAGGTGGTTGCGGACCTGGGCAAGATCCTCCACCACGAGGACGGACCACCCGCTCAGCCGGTCTACCGGCACCACGAACGAGCGTCTTTCCGGAGGCAGTCCGAACCTGGCGGTGAAAAAGAACTCGCTGCCGACGGCCGGAGTGCTGGTCACATCAATCCGGCCGTCCATTTTTTCCACGAGTTGTTTGCTGATGGACAGGCCCAGTCCTGTGCCGCCGAAGACGCGGGTGGTGGAATTGTCCGCCTGATTGAACGCCTTGAACAGTTTTTCCATTTGCGCCGGGGTCATGCCGATACCGGTATCGCGCACGGAAAACCGAAGCTCGACAGAGTCGGCGGTTTCGGTTGCGATTGACACGAACGTCGTGATCACGCCCTCGGCTGTGAATTTTATCGCATTGTTCACCAGATTCAACAGAACCTGTCCGAGACGGGAGGGATCACCGATAAGACAGGCAGGGACGTCAAGCTGGACGATGCTGACGATTTCGACGGATTTCTTGCCGATGACACCGCTTGCTATGTCCGCAATATTGGCAAGTACGGTTCCAAGCTTGAATTCGATAGCCTCCAACTGCAACTTTCCGGCCTCGATCTTGGAAAAATCGAGGATGTCATTGATGACGGTCAACAGGGAACGGGCCGCATTGGAGGCCTTGTTCAGGTAGTCGCGCTGGCGATCGTCCAGGTCCGTCCGCTGCAACAGGTGGTGCATGCCGATGACGGCATTCATCGGCGTGCGGATTTCGTGGCTCATGTTGGACAGGAACTCGCTCTTCGCCTTGTTGGCCCTGTCGGCGGCGAACATGGCGGCGGCCATTTGCCGTTTGGCCTCCAACTCCTTGTTGTAGGCGACGATTTTTTCCGTAATGTCCTGGATCTGCCATACGATGTGCAGGGGACGGCCCTTTCCGTCCCGATCCAGGGAAAATCCTACGGCACCCCAGACGATCCGTCCTTCCCGGTGACGGAACCTCCCTTCCAGCGAACAGACCTCCATACGGCCCACCAGCAGTTCCCGTATGCGCGCCGTGGTTTCATCCCTGTCCTCCGGATGGAGAAGCGACGGGAAATCGGTGGCGAGCAGAATGTCCTCGGCGTACCCCAGCAGGGTGCAGAGGGAGGCGTTTACCTTGAGAAACTTCTGTTCCGTACTGAGGAGCGCAATTCCGTTGGGGGCGACGTCGAAAGCACCCTTGAATCGCCGCTCACTTTCCACCAGGGCGGCATTTCTGCCCCGCGCCAGGGAAATGGACAGCCCCATTACCAGCAGGGAGATAAGGACGCCGCTTCCCAGAACGACATCGGGCAGCACAGTGTGCGTCGGCTGGACCTCCTTGAAGACGAAGGTCCACTGGCGGTCGGCGATTTCCCGGACTTCGATGCGCACCAGGGGAGAGGAGATATCGAAATTCTCCCGGGTGTCCATGTCCGATCCGGGATCACTGTCGTACAGCAGCGTCTCCGGAGAAATCCGTTCGCCGTCAAAAACATGTACCCCCATGTCCTCGCTATCGGGTACGACACCGGCCAGAAAATCGTTCACTTTCAGCGCGACGGAAATCCACCCGGTGATGGCCTGCCGCCGCTGTTCGATCGTGGGTGGAACCTCGCCAGCGCCATAGACCGGGAGATAAAAGACCACGGATTGTCCCAGCGCGGGCTGGCTGACCAGGGTGGTAATCGGCGTGGCGGTCATTCTCCCGCTGTCACGGGACTGAAGCAAGGCACTGAGCCGGGCGGGCAAGCGAAAGAGATCAACGCCTACCTTTCCCACTTCTTCCGGCTCCCGATACGTAAGTATCGCGTAATTGTCGTAGTCCTCCGTCGTCTCGACCGTCATGCCCGGGGTTTCAAGTTTTCGTCGGGTCGAGAATTCATGTTTCTCCGCGGCCGTGACATACCGCGTGTATCCGATGTTCTTGATGCCGGGAAACTGTCCGGCCAAATCGAGATTGGTGATGAAATCGTGCCAATTGGTCCGTGACGGTGGCGTGACGGCGGCGAACGCCTGCGCGGCGTGAAGCACCCGGTCAACATTGGCGAGGCGATCCACAAGCTCACGGAGCACCCGTATCGTGCTGTAGGTGAACCTCGTTACGGTCCGATCGTGCTCGAAACGGAGAGACCCCTGCCACGAGAACCAGACAGCCCCCACAAGTACAGGTGCAAGGACCGCAGGCCCCCACCACATACGAAGCCACTTCAGGATGTTTGCGACCATTTACAACCAAGGAGGGCGTGTTACGCAAAATGCAAGTAAGAAGCGTGCCCCCCCCCCCCTATGCTCACCATGGCACGAATATGACACGAAAACATAACTCCGCACAACGTCGATAGGGTAATCGGGTGAACCAGATTACCCTGGTTTGTTCTTGTTCCCTCAGTTGCCGGGCGGGCGCGTCCGCGCCCTTGGCTTGCGCGCGCACGAGCG
>JBKACM010000110.1:0-8237 GCA_046269335.1 Alphaproteobacteria bacterium
TGATATCCTCACAAAATCGATTATACCTGCCCCTGCTGTTTGACATGTTCGACGTAGCGCATGTCGGTACGAAGAATATGTTCCGTCAGCCAGCTCTTGGCGATGACCAGCAGATCCATGATGACGGCCGCGGCTTCCTCGATGGAGCGGTGGGTCATGTCCAGGACCGGCCACCGGTGGCGGGAAAAGAGACGACGAGCCTCCTTGAGTTCCTCGCGGACGTTCTCGAAATCGGCATAGGCCGTCGAGGGCGAATCGTGCATCACCTCGACACGGATGCGGCGGATATCGGTCAGATTGTCGGGATCGCGGGTCAGAGCCACGATCAGGGGCCGGGTGGCCGTCAGCAGACCGTCCGGTGGGGCCATGCCGGCCACGAACGGGATGTTGACGGCCTTGATGCCGCGATTGGCCAGATACATGCAGGTCGGAGTCTTCGAAGTGCGCGATACCCCGACGATCACCACGTCAGCATCGTTGAGATCGTCCACGATCTGCCCATCATCATGGGCCAGGGTGAAATTGATCGCGTCCATGCGACGAAAATACTCGGCATCCAGGGCGTGCTGGCGGCCGGGCAAGGCCCTGATCTCGGCACCGAGAAACCCCGCCATGGCTCCCATCACCGGATCCAGCACCGGAATGCAGGGGATACCCAACCGCCGGCAGCCATCCTCCAGTTTCGAGCGGACGGCATTGTCGACCAGGGTATAAAGAACGATGCCACGATTGATGACCACGCCTTCGATCACACGCTCCACCTGGTGCTCGGTCCGGACCAGAAGCCACGGATGTTCGATGGCGTGCACGTCATCGAACTGGGATATGCACGCGCGGGCGATCGCCACCACGGTTTCACCGGTCGAATCGGATACCAGATGCATGTGGAACGTCGTCATGAGGCGATTCCTGGGCACGAGGACGGGCATTTCCTGTGGACAAACGGACGGGCGGTCATCTGGAGCCCATTACCCCGAAACAATACACGCGTTGGCAAGGCTGTGAACATCCTGATCGTCCTTGGTCCGGGTCTCTTCATACCGGACCATCGGCCATCCATCCACAACGCATGATCGACGGCAACGTCAGGCCTCGAAACGAGTCGGCCCATCTTCATCCACAGTCGGGGATATTTCCGGACTCTCCGCCAACAAGCTGTGGAGAAACGATAATCCCCATGTTTCACAGGCTCTACTGCAAACCCTACCTTTTCCTTTAATATGAAAGATTGTAAGAGAAGAGGGACGATGTGAGGAGGAAAACGTGCCCGATCGATCCGCCAAACCGTTCCTGCGAGTCCTTCGCGGAGAGGTCGGACCATCACCACCGTTCTGGTTGATGCGCCAGGCCGGGCGGTATCTTCCCGAGTATCGGGCGACCCGGGCATCGGTGGGTGGTTTTCTCGAGCTGTGCTATTCGCCCGAGCATGCGGTCGAGGTCACGCTACAGCCGTTGCGTCGGTATGGAATGGATGCGGCCATCCTGTTCTCCGACATTCTGGTGGTGCCCGATGGCCTGGGCCAGCAAGTGTCATTCCGGGAGGGCGAAGGTCCGGTGCTGACTCCGTTGGCGGACACGGCGGCGGTGACGCGGCTCGATCCTGATCGCATGGAGAGGCACCTGGCGCCGGTCTACGAGACCGTGCGCCGACTGGCGGCGGCGATTCCAGCCGAGACCGCGCTTATCGGATTCGCGGGAGCACCGTGGACCGTGGCCACCTACATGATCGAAGGCAGCGGCAGCAAGGATTTCGCCGGAGCCAAGGCCTGGGCGTTTGGTGATGGTGCCATGTCGGCGCTGATGGAGTGCCTGGTGGAGGCGACGGCACGGCATCTGATCGCGCAGATCGACGCGGGCGCGGAGGTGGTGCAGGTGTTCGACACCTGGGCCGGCGTGTTGCCGGAAGACGTGTTTCACCGGCTGGTGATCACACCCATGCGCACGTTGGTGGAGCGGATCCGGCGCGAGCGCCCGGGTATTCCGGTGATCGGATTTCCACGCGGTGCCGGAGTCCTGTACGAGGCGTATGTGGCCGAGACCGGAGTCGACGGGGTCAGCATCGACTCGTCGGTGCCGCTTCGGTGGGCGGCCGAGCGCCTGCAACCCCACTGCACGGTACAGGGCAATCTCGACCCGATCCTTCTGGCCAGCGGAGGGCCGGCAATGGTGGAGCGGATCCATCATATCCTGGACGTCCTGGGCCGGGGTCCTTTCATTTTCAACCTGGGTCATGGCATCGTGCCAAGAACGCCTCCGGAAAACGTGGCGCTGCTGGCTCGGACGGTCCGCGGAGAGGGATGATACCGGCGAGCGTAATGACCGATCCACGAAAGAGTAGGGCTGCCGCCCAAACCCGCCTGGGGCCTGGAGGCCCCAAACCCCCATTCATGGGTTTTCCAAAGGCCTGAGGCCTTTGGCGGGTGTGGGCAGAGCCCGCTTTACCTTACGGGGCTATGACTCCGATCGCTGATGACGGGAATCAAACCATGACTCGAAACGCCGTGATCCTGTTCAATCTGGGAGGACCGGATTCCCTGGAGGCGGTTCGGCCGTTCCTGTTCAATCTGTTCAATGACCGTGCCATCATCGGGGCGCCGGCGCCGATGCGGTGGTTGCTGGCGCGCTATATCTCCGGTCGGCGGGCACCGATCGCTCGCACCATCTATGCCGAAATGGGCGGCCAATCGCCATTGCTGGAGGGCACCCGCGCCCAGGCGGCCGCCCTGGAGGCGCGGTTGGGGGAGGATTGGAAGACCTTTATCGCCATGCGGTACTGGCATCCACGCGCGGCCCAGGTCGTGCGCGCGGCCAAGGCGTGGAGACCGGATCGGGTGATTCTGCTACCGCTGTATCCCCAGTACTCGGTGACCACCACCGGATCGTCGGTGAGTGAATGGAACAGGGAGGCCCGGGCCATCGGATTGGCGGTGCCGACGGCGGTGGTGTGTTGCTACCCCACCGCGCCGGGATGGATCGAGGCTCTGGCGGCCTTGACCAGGACTGGCCTGGCGGAGGCTCGGGCCAAGGGCCGGCCGCGCCTGCTGCTGTCCGCCCATGGGCTGCCGAAATCGGTGATCGCCAGCGGCGATCCCTATCAGGCTCAGGTGGAACGGACGGCGGCGGCGTTGGTCGCGGCAATCGGCGAGGCCGAACTCGATTGGACGGTGTGCTACCAGAGCCGGGTCGGCCGGCAGGAGTGGATCGGCCCGTCCACCGAGGACGAACTGAAGCGCGCGGGTCGCGATGGGGTGCCGGTGGTGGTGGTGCCGATCGCGTTCGTGTCGGAACATTCGGAAACACTGGTGGAACTCGACATCGAGTATCGGCGGCTGGCCGGGGACCATGGCGTGCCATGGTACGTGCGCGTGCCCACCGTGACCACCGACCCCCGCTTCATCGAGGCGCTGGCCGAGTTGGCGCAGGCGGCGCGGATCGAGGACGAACCGGGGCCGGGCCATGACCATGGCGCGCGGTCATGCCCGACCGAGTGCATCCGCTGTCCCACTCATCGGTCGTCCTCGCGGTGATGGATCCCGCGTCACAGGCCTATCTGTGGTGGAAGGCGGCCCATGTAGTCACGGTGATCACCTGGATGGCCGGTCTGTTCCATCTGCCGCGTCTGTTCGTCTACCATGCCATGGCGCCGATCGGGTCCGACCAGTCGGAACTGCTGAAGGTGATGGAGCGACGCCTTGTGCTGATGATCCTGCATCCCTCGCTGGTGGGCGTTCTGACCACTGGTGCGGTGCTGGCGCCGGCCTGGATCGGGTCGGAATGGCTGCACGCCAAGTTTGTCCTGGTGGCGGTTCTGATTGCCTGTCACCTCGCTTATACCCGGTGGCGGATGACCTTCGTCCGCGACCGCAACACCCGGTCCCATGTGTTCTACCGGGTGGCCAGCGAGGTTCCCATCGTTGCCCTTGTGGGTATCATCGTTCTGGTGGTCCTGAAGCCTTTCTGAAACGCGCGCGGCCCCCCATTCTGTATTTGACTTGGAGGGGTGGTTTGGCTAAAGCTGACGACGGAAACCATCCGGGTTGATATCCCGCCAAGATCCCACCCTTCATCAAGCCGGCGTTCGGAAAGACCGGAAATCCAGGGGGACCCGTTCGGCGTCCGAGTGACCCGATTTTCTCCACGTCGTCCCTCTCGATCCTCTCCCTTTTTTCCCGCCCCTAGTGCCTGGAACAGCCATGCACCTTCAAGACCTCAAGAAAAAGACACCTGCGGATCTTCTCAGTTTCGCCGAGGAACTGGAGATCGAGAACGCCAGCAGCCTGCGCAAGCAGGACATGCTGTTCGCCATCCTGAAGCAGCTCGCCGAGAACGACACGCCGATCTACGGCGATGGCGTCCTGGAGATCCTGCAGGATGGGTTCGGGTTCCTGCGATCACCCGAGGCCAATTACCTGCCCGGCCCCGACGACATCTACGTTTCGCCCAGCCAGGTGCGGCGGTTCAGTCTGCGCACCGGGGATACGGTCGAGGGACAGATCCGGTCGCCCAAGGATGGGGAGCGGTATTTCGCCCTGCTCAAGGTCAATCAGATCAACTTCGCTCCACCGGAGGAAGTACGCCACCGCATCAACTTCGACAACCTGACGCCACTGTATCCGGACGAGAAGATCACCCTGGAGCTGGATGATCCGACCCGGAAGGACTACACCACGCGGGTGATCGATCTGATCGCTCCGCTCGGCAAGGGCCAGCGCGCCCTGATCGTGGCGCCACCCCGGACCGGCAAGACGGTGATGCTGCAAAACATCGCCCATGCGGTGGCCGCCAATCATCCGGATTGCTACCTGATCGTGCTTCTGATCGACGAGCGGCCGGAGGAAGTGACCGACATGGCCCGCTCGGTCAAGGGCGAGGTGATCAGTTCCACCTTCGACGAGCCGGCCTCGCGCCACGTCCAGGTCACCGAGATGGTACTGGAGAAGGCCAAGCGCCTGGTGGAGCACAAGCGAGACGTGGTGATCCTGCTGGATTCCATCACCCGCTTGGCGCGCGCCTACAACACGGTGGTGCCCAGCTCGGGCAAGGTGTTGACCGGTGGTGTGGACGCCAACGCTCTGCAACGGCCCAAGCGCTTCTTCGGCGCGGCTCGCAACATCGAGGAGGGGGGCTCGCTGACCATCATCGCCACCGCCCTGATCGACACGGGCTCGCGCATGGACGAAGTGATCTTCGAGGAGTTCAAGGGCACCGGCAACTCCGAAATCATTCTGGATCGCAAGCTGTCGGACAAGCGGTCGTTCCCGGCCATCGACATCACCAAATCGGGCACCCGCAAGGAAGAGCTGCTAGTGGACAAGGGCACTCTGTCCAAGATGTGGGTGCTGCGTCGGATCCTGATGCCCATGGGGGTGGTCGACGCGATGGAGTTCCTGTTGGACAAAATGAAGGAAACCAAGAACAACAGCGACTTCTTCGAGGCGATGAACAGCTAGGATACTTCCAAGGACCGTACCCCTGTTCTCCCGGACGTCATTGCAAGGAGCATCGCTGCGCTCGCAATGACGAACTGGGGGGGGGCGATAGCCCCAAGGTGACCTGTGGGGATGTGAATGGTTACCTCAATAACGGCAACGGCTTGGAACGGGTTTCCAAAGGCCTACAGGCCTTTGGTGGGTGCGGGCAAAGCCCGCGCTCTATCCCTTCGCTCCTCCAGGGCCCCCCATTCCCTTCTCCTCTGTTTCACGTGAAACAGTCTCAAGGAATCAGCACCACCGAACCGGTGGTTTTGCGGCCCTCCAGGTCGCGATGCGCCTGAGCGGCGTCACTCAGTGGATAGGTGTGATCGACCCGCACCTTGACCGCACCGGAAGCGATCACGTCAAACACCGCTGCTGCTGAGTCTTCCAGCTCGTTGCGCTTCGCGGTGTAGTGCATCAACGATGGTCGGGTCAGGAACAGCGAACCCTTCTGCGTCAACACCAGCGGATCCACTGGCGGCACTGGGCCGGAGGCGTTGCCGAACGGCACCATCATGCCCCGTGGCGCCAGACAATCGAGCGATCCGGCGAAGGTGTCCTTGCCGACTCCGTCATAGACCACGGCCACGCCCTGGCCGGCGGTAATGTCCTTGACCGAGTCGACGAAACTGTCACGGCTGTAAACAATCGGATGAGCGCAGCCGTGGGCCTTGGCCAGGGCGGCCTTGGCGTCCGATCCCACGGTACCAATCACGATGGCCCCCAGATGGGACGCCCACTGGCATAGCAGCAATCCGACCCCACCGGCAGCGGCATGAACCAGAATGGTCATACCACGCTCCACCTTGAAGGTGCGGCGCAGGAGGTATTCGGCGGTCATGCCTTGCAGCATCACGGCCGCCGCCGTCCGATCGTCGATCCCGGCGGGAGTGCGGAGCAAGGTGGCCGTGGGCATCACCCTGGCCTCGGCGTAGGCTCCGATGGGGCCGGTGCCGTAGCAGACCCGGTCCCCCACCGTGAACCCGGTGACGCCCTCGCCCACCGCCTCGATCACGCCGGCGGCCTCGAGCCCGAGTCCCGAGGGCAGGGTGACGGGATACAAACCGCTGCGATGATAGGTATCGATGTAGTTCAATCCCACGGCGGAATGACGCACGCGGACCTGGCCTGGGCCAGGGTCGGGCACGGAGACATCCTCCCACGACAGCACCTCGGGACCCCCGGTGCGAAGGATGCGAATCGCCTTGGTCATGATGAACTCCTTTCGAGGTCGAGCAGAAAACGCTTGGTGGTCAGCCCCTCGGCGCCGGAGTACCCGCCGAGTCCGCCGGAACAGGCCACGACGCGGTGACAGGGAATCAGGATGGGAATGGGATTGCGTCCGCAGGCGCTGCCCACGGCTCGGGCCGAAGTGCCCAGCTCGGCGGCAAGGGCGCCATAGGTGCGGATCTGTCCGTGGGGGATGGCGCGCAAGGCGGCCCACACCCGGCGCTGAAACTCGGTTCCTGACGGGGCCAGAGGCAGATCGGCCACCAGCGGCTCTCCGCGAAAATAGGCTGCCAGTCGCGCCTCGGCGTGGCGGAGCAGGGGCGTGGGATCGGTGCGGGGGGGCCAGCCCCAGTCGAGGGAAACGACAACGCCGTCCTCCTCGCTGACCGTCAAGGGGCCGACGGGACTGTCAAAGCTGTGCTGAGCCATGCTGGAGGAACCCGATCCTGTGACCGCAGCGTTCCGCTCCGGCCTCTCGGGTCATTATTACCGCCGCGACAACAACTTCTGCAAGTCCGCGACCTCGGTGACCGGGGCCGCGCAGGCGGCGCCGTCACAGACGTAGGCGGTCGCCTTGCCGGAGATCATGGGTCGATCCTCCTCGAACTTCGGCATGACGATTATGTCGGAGACGGGGGTCAGGAACGCAGCATGCCGCAGGGCGCCGGCGTCGGTGGGTGGGCCGACAACCGTCACCTGGCGGGCTGAAACCAGGGTCTCGAAGGCGTTCAGCAGGGTGGCCAATCCGGGGAAGTGATCGTTCAGGCCGCCGGAAAACACCTTGAGGATCGCCTCGGCGCGCCGGCGGTACTCGTCACGGCCGGTCATGTGGTACAGTCGCGCCAGAACCCGGGCCATGGTGCCATTGCCGGCGGGGACGGCACTGTCAACCGCCGACTTGGTGCGGGTGATCAATCCCGGAGCATCATCGGCGGTGAAAAAATATCCGCCCCCTGTCTCATCCCAGTAGTACTCGTCAGCGACCGCGACCCAGCGACTGGCCTGGTCGAGATAACCGACGGTCCCGGTCACCTCGCACAGGGTCAGGGCTCTCGGGAAATTTTTCTCCGGTAATCTCGGCCATTTCTTCACCAAGACGAGCCAAATTGACGAGAATACCATATGGCAATTTCACACATCCTTCAGTACCGTCAGCATAGTTTTGCACTGACAACGGAAGCGTACAAAACCGCAGCGCTCCGCGCACCCATTCGGGAGTCCTCCCGATCCTCCGGGCGAATCCGGCGATAGTGAGACCCTGTTCATTTTGCTGAAGCCACCTATAGAACTTCCATGCAGATCGAGCTTCTTCGTGCGGAGGAACTTGCTGGTGCCGATTTTCATTAAACTGAAGCGGAATGGTTTCTCTCACCGACATACCGAATCGTATGTCAACTCGATACAACCCATCAAAAGCGGTTTCTTCATCTGTTGCTTCGTCAAGTATGGCTTGGCAAGCCCTATATCGACGGTGGCCTGCCACCAAAATGAAATAGTACGGCACCCCATCAAGGATCACCTGCGAAAAATCTT
>JBKACM010000111.1:0-7927 GCA_046269335.1 Alphaproteobacteria bacterium
CGCCGCCGTTGATGACGGCGCAGTTGACCTTCTCGGACAGAAGCTGCACCGCGCCCGAGTCGGGGTGGCGCACCACCAGCACGTCCAGGTGCATGGCGTTCAGGGTGACGGCGGTGTCGATCAGGGTCTCGCCCTTGTTCACCGAACTGGTGGACACCTGCATGTTGATGACGTCGGCCCCCAGCCGCTTGCCGGCCAGCTCGAACGAGGTGCGGGTGCGGGTGGAGTTCTCGAAGAACAGGTTGATGACGGTGCGGCCGCGCAGGGTGCTCTGCTTCTTGTCGGACTGGCGGTTGCGGTCGACGTAGCCGTCGGACAGATCCAGCAGCATCCCGATCTCGGCCGGTGTCAATCCCTGGATCCCGAGCAGATGCCGGTGCGCGAAAGCTGGCGTGGTCATAGGCCGCACTATAGGGGGCGGGGCGCCCTGGCGCAAGCGGGGCAGGGGGCGCTGGATCATCCCCTGACCCCGCACCCAGTCGGATACACGCATTTCTTGCGCCCAAACCGTGCCGGTGTTAGCACTATCTCGCGAACGGGCATGGACCGTGGAGATTGTCGAATGGCTCAGCACGGAGGCACGAGCCGGGGGGCGAGCGATGAGGCCAGGCGGACGGCCCAAGCGCTGGCGAAGCATAACCGGAGCCATGGCGAAGGGGCGGCCGAGTCGGAAAAGCGCCTCCACTTGCTGGGGGGGTGGGTCGGCTCGCTGAGGGACATCAAGCTCGACAGGCTGTCCGACGCCCTCCAGACCGCTTCCGAGTGGTTGGGCGCCGATGGCGTGGCGGTGCTCGAGACGGATCCGGCGGATTGGAGGGAGGATACTTACGATGGTGGCAAGTGCCACGTGGTGGGCACGTGGCATGATGGGAAAGGGCCGGTGCTTCCCACCTGGGTCCATTCATCCAATACACGTGCATGGACGGTCTTGAGGCCCGCCGAAAAGGACACGGGTATCTGGCCAGATGGCTATAGGGAGATCCCCCCGGACGACAAACATTCCCGGTGCAATCTTTACAGTCGCCCCGCCCGCGGTGCCGGCCGTATCGCGGATGGTCTGTTTAGATTCAATGGTCAAGAGTACACGGTGCGTAGCGCGGCATTCTTTCCCGTTGAATTGTTCTCCAGACGCCCATCAATAGTATGCTTTTTCAGCGAAAAAAATAGAGATTCCGATGTATTTTTCAACCAGGATGCGTCAATGGCCCTTCGCATTCTACGGAGCACTTCGGATCTCGTATTGCAGGGGATAGCCTATCGTCTGATTTCCGATGTCACCCAGATCCTGGGCGAGGCCACCAGCGCGATGGAGCAAGACGGGATTGGAACACTCGACAAGACGATGGCATGTGTTCCCGACCTGATCGCCAAGGCGCTTTCATGTGGAACGGTCACCCTGCGCATGGCCGGCACCGACCAGAGCCCCTCCTCGTTTCCATTGACCTATTCCAACGAGTCAGCGGCGAGCGCCAATCTCGAGAAGGCCATCGGCGTGGCCTTTCGCGACGGCAAGGCTCAGTTGGTCATGGACGCCGATGACGAGCCACGATCGCTGGGCAATGCCGCACTCTCGGAAAATTCCTCCGGCTGGCTTGCAATACCTGTTGTCGAGGGCTATCAGGTCATCGCCGTGATCGCATGCGAACGTCCCCTCCGGATGCCGAGGGTGTTCACGGAATGGGAAATGATACTGCTACACATTGTCGGCGCCCATGTTGCTCGGGCCTGGACCAGCACCCGCACCATGGATCGATTGGCCGAGGAGAACCGGACGTGGAAATCGGCCGTTGGTTCGCTTGCGGCCGCCAATAGCAAGGCTTACGAGGTCTTGTCAGGCGAGCAACTTGATGTTGGCGCCGTTCTCAACAAGATATTGTATGTCATCAGCGACTTCGTATCGAGTGACAGCGGCGAGCCGAGAGATTTCTGGGTGGATATCCGTCTGCTCGATGATGAGCGACTGAGTTTGCGATATGCCGCCTTTCTGGGGGCCTATTGGAAGGAGAATTCCCGCGAGAAGGACCGCAGCTTTCCAATTGATTGGGATGCAAAGCTAAACCGGTCCCTTGGCGAATATGTCCTGAAGAGTAAGCGTCCCTTCTTTACACCGGACCCGACAGACATGACTACGTTGCCTGAAAATACCATGGCTACGGATACTATTGCGCAACAGCTTTTTGTCATCCCTATTCTTGGTGGCGACGGATTGCCCTTCGGTGTTGTCGACATTCACATGCCGCGAAGCTATCCCATTCCCCAGCGTCTGCGGGAAATGGCGGAGATGCTTGGCCACCAGATTGGGCTTTTCATCTTCCTCACGAAATTGATGCAGAGTAATGTTGATGAAAGAGAAAAGGCAGTGAGGCTGTTTAATGAGGCCAATGATCTTCAGCGCTCGCATCTCGAGGTTCTTCAGAACGTCCACCACCAGGTCGATCTACCAATGATAATCGCCTTGCATGAGATTGACGATCTCCTCGATAATTTTAAACCGTTCCCTCTAAATGAATTCAATAAGTTGAGGTCAGCGCGAGCCTTTGTGAAGAGGTCATGGCAGGCATCCAGCTCGACGAGCATATTTCGCAAACTAACCTCTGGACAGACGCTTGATGGCCTTTTCGATCTGAAGCCAATGGTGGCCACCCGGATAGCATTCTTGCTGCAGGAGATCGCCGAGGACTACCGCCATACCATAGACGCCGAGCGCAACATCGAAATTAAGGTCGACACGTCGGGCTTCGAGAAAAGGGATTTGAGGCGCATCCGCTACCACGAAAAACTTCTCAGCCAGGTCGTGGGAAACCTTGTGGATAACGCGGCCAAATACTCCTTTCTCGGAACGACGGTTTACATCATCGGTGGAGTCACCAACAAGGGGAACCTGTTTATTTCCGTACGGAACCGTGGTATTCCCATTGCTCCGGGGGATGCCTCACGCATTCGGGAGCGCGGGTTCCGGACGACCGATGCCACCCATTATGCGGACGGGACGGGAATTGGCCTGTGGCTGGTGGAGCGAATCATGGCGTTCCTTGACGGGTTCCTGGAAATCAACCCCGCCGAGAACGTCAGGCAGTATCATGATTTCAGGCTGGTGTTCCGCATGGGTGGTGCGGGCCGGGGAGGCGAGCGATGAGAATTCTCGTCATTGAGGACGTGGAGAAGCAACGGAAGACATTGCGTGAGACGCTGCTGGACCATTATGGCCCCGCCGTTCAGGTGGATGTCGCCTCGACGGAGGCTGAATTCTACACATGGTTTGATAATATGGTGACGGGTCCGGTGCCGGACATCGCGATTATCGATATCATGCTGCCCTGGACCCTGCCGCGTTCCGAGGATTTCACGGCTGGCAGGGAGCCCCCACGTCCCCCACCGGATCACCCAATGAACGAGGCTGGGTTCAGATGTGCGAGAAGACTCCGCTCCAGCCCGCTTACCGAGAACGTTCCTTTGATCTTCTACACAGCGTTTCCACCTGACATCGTGGATAAGCTTATGGTTGAATTTCCCGATGCGATCCACAAGCGCAAGGATGGAGACTATCCAGCTCTGTTCGAGCGGATAGACGAACAATTGGGGAAAAACCGAGCCTGAAACTAATTCAAGCGGCCATTTGCATGGAAACTGGTTCCCCAAGTGTCTCGGCTGCGGTCATTGCGTAGTAGTCATATGACGTCATGGACCCTCCACCCGTTCGATCCTGGCGTTCGAGTGCCTCCATTCCCATACAGTAATTCATCATTTTCATGATTTTCTCGCGGCTGGTGGTGCGCGTATTCCATTCGAAGATCAGTCCGCCACGATACGGCGACTGCGCAATTCGTTTCAGGCCTGAAAAGGTCGTGTTCTCGTATATTTGCGCCACTAGGATCCGGTTGCCCCCGTCAAGAAAACACACATGCTGCGACAACTGCAACTGTGCCCAGGGGGGCAGGGGGAAGCGCAGGGCCGCTTTGGTGATCTTGCCCTTGTAATCGGTCACTCCCTCCAACTGTTCCTCGGCGAATTTGAGCAGGGAACGGAACTGCGGTCCCCGGTTCTCACTGTCGTCGGCCAGTGCCCGCGCGCAACGGTCAAGGGCTTCGCCGATGGCGGTGATGTTGCGCCCGGTCAGGCGGTCCTGGGACGGAGGCATGAGGCCAATCCCGTAGAAGCCATGCTGGAGACCGGCGCCGAGGTAGCGTCGGACCTCGGCACCATCGTCCCGGCCGTCGGCGCGGCCACCGATGATTGAAAGCCACAGGGCATGGTGACGTTCGTCAACCTGATTCTCGATGAGCGACTCCAGAAGAAGGTGCGCGTGTCGCACCCCGAACCACTCCGTGTTCTGGTCCAGACGCCGGTCGGCAAGAAGGCGGGACAGCGGGTCGGCCACGGCCTCCGGGTAGGCCAGGTTGTGGGCGAGCAACAGGGCGTTATAGGCCCGTTGTCGCTGCTCCATTGGCGCATCGGGCTCCAGCCGGGGCAGACGGTCCAGCCATGCGCCCACACGTCTGGCCAATATCTCGTACTGGCGAGGAACCATGGTCAGCGGCACTAGCCGGAGAAGTTCCCGCCACGGCTCGTCATCCCGGGGCACGGCAAGCTCATACCCGCACAGCCACGCATCCAGCTTGTCGAGATTGTCCTCTCCCGCGGACAGCCAATCGGCCACGCGCTCGACGCTGGCCCGGTCATGGGTGGGGATATCTTTCGCGGTCACGGACACCTCGCACAACTCCAACTCGCGCAATTGCCACGATCGCCGCAATCGATGCCGCGGTCAAAGGAAACTTGGTGGCAGTAGCGGACCCGCTCCAGATCGTAGGCGCTGGAACCCGTCACCCTAAGGAGAACTTGTCCGGCATCGATCCAATGACGGACATCCAGCGGAACATGGGTATGGATGAACTCCCGTACCGGTGGTTGGTGACAGTCCCTGCCGTCCCTCAGGTCCATGGCGGCTCCGCCCCAGTGGGGGTTCGTGCTCCATGGGCGTGGCGGAGGGAAATGAAGCACGGCGGGGCCGGCATCAAGCTGGGTGGGCCGCACCAGAGCGTCCATTTCGCGAACCTGATACGTGAACGCGGCGACCCAGTCACCGGCTTGGGCGGCCACGCCCACCGTCTCCAGCAGATCCGCGCCGTCCGCTCCGACGCCCACCCGGCGTATATCGTCAGCCCATGCCGCCCACTTCGGCTCATATGGTCCGGCGTATCTTCGATAGGTGTTCAGCAGCAGGCAGATCCCCCCTATGAGGTCCTGGTGAGTGGCAGGATCGGCGGCTGCGGTGTCGAGCCACGCACGGATCTGCCTATCGGTGAAGGTTCGCGGCAGGTTAAGCCGATATGGGAAGAACGCTGCCAATCCCCTGGGTATTCTCGTAATATCATTAGCCCAGGCGAATACACTGCCCAACTGGCTGAGATTCAGGAAATGCATCAGGTGGGCCACCCCGAGTTTCGCCCGTCGCCTGCCTCGCCCCGTTCTCCGCCAGGCGATGTTGCCGGCATTGATCGTGTCATCCATGAATTCCGGCGTGTATGTGAAACGAATGCGGGTGTTGAAATAACTCGTCAGGCTTTCGGTGAAGGGCGTGGACGATGTGGTGGCGGCCAGCATGGTCACGTAGTCCGTCTCGCGCGCGGGGCCGACTCGGCCGTCAGCCGCCAGGTTCGCCGCAAGGACTCGTTCTTTCAAATCAGCCGAGGCGGGCGCGGCGGCAAGGGCCGGAGCCGCACGATGGCCCGGTAGTATGGGGCGGGCAAAGAGTTCCACCGGTAACTCACAAATCCAGAGGTTTGATCCGATGCGTGGTCCATCACGAGGCGACTATCGCATAGCGCGAGAACGCGTTCAAGGCCATCCCATCCACGGACCCGACACTTGCTCCTCACCCCCCGATCTTCACCATGGCCTCCCTGATCCTGGCCCGCCTTCAGGGGGGCGGCCGAATCGCCGAAGGCTGCTGCACCCCCTCCCGAGGGCAGGGCGATCGTGTCAATTTTATCCAAACATCATCCAAATACACGGCAAAATAAACACGCAATAGCACCAAATGGAACCGAAAATAAAACTCGCGATTTTCTTGCGCTCCGTGACGGTTACAGCTATAATCTCAACATGAAGCTCGAGGAAACCTATCATCCCGGGGGCGAAAATGACGGCAATGGTCAACATGTCTCCTGACGCCGCGGCGATCGATACGCCGATGGTCACCGAGGCATTCGCCCATGACTCGGTGGTGGGCGAAGTCGTGAACGCGGTGTGCCGCCCGGACAAGCAGATGTATTCGGTCGGGCACCCGCTGTTCAAGGAAGGGTTCGAACGCAAGTTGTTCTATGCCGGTCAGACCATCTTCAAGGAAGGCCAGGTCGGCCACGAGGCCTTCGTCGTCCAGAGGGGCGCGGTGCAGATCCTGAAGCGCGACGCGCTGGGCAAGGACGTGGTGCTCGCGGAACTGCATGACCGGGCCCTGTTCGGGGAGATGGCCCTGATCGACGACCAGCCTCGGTCGGCGACGGCCCGGGCTCTGAACGACACGGTGTGCCTCGTGATCAAGGAAAGCGACTTCAAGCAGAGGATGGGCGTGGCCAGCCCATGGATCCGGGCCCTGATGCGGATCCTGGTCAACAACGTGCGCACATCGAATGCGATGGTGGCGCTGCTGCGGGCGGCCGATGCCATTCCCAGCGCTCCGCCATCGCCGCCAGCGGCTGGATAGGTCGCCAGGTTCGACGGGAGGTCCCCCCTCATTCCCCCCCCAAGACCTCCCGTACGGGAACGCCCCGCTCGCCACAGCGGGGCGTTTTCCGTTTCTCCGTCCGCTCCATTGCGCGGGGACGCGGCCTCGGCCATAACTGGGGTTCCCAAGCAAGGACACCCAGCCATGCGGTCATTCCCCCAGCGTCATGCCATGGTCAGCCTCGTCGTCACCTGCGGCCTGCTTCTTGGACCGGGGGGGACGGCGCTGGCGATGGCCGGGGCGGACACGCCCCCGGCCCCGCCGTGGGAGGTGCGCACGTCGCAGGCCCATCCGCTGGTCGGCAAGGTGTTCGTGCCGCGCTCCGGGGGATTCCTCACTCCGACTGAGGCGATCGAGCGCATGGCCGGGGCCGACTTCGTGCTGTTGGGCGAAAAGCACGACAACCCGGACCATCACCGCCTCCAGGCCTGGGTGACTGGGCGCCTGGTGGAGCGCGGCCGGCGGCCGGCCCTGGTGCTGGAGATGATCGACACCGACCATGGCGATGCCGTGGCCGCCTACCTGCGCGATTATCCGAGGGAGGCGGCGGGTCTGGGCGACGCGGTGGGGTGGAGCAGGACCGGCTGGCCCGAGTGGAGCCAGTACCGCCCCATCGTCGAGGCCGTCGTCTCGGCTGGCTTGCCGGTGGTGCCGGGCAACCTGCCCCGGGATCTGGTGCGCCGCATCGGGCGGGAAGGGCTCGCGGCCCTTGATGTGGAGACCGTGCGCCGCCTCGGGGTCGACCGTGAGCCGACGGCGGCGGCCGCGTCCGGCCTGGCCCGGGAAATCGTCGAGAACCATTGCCGCATGCTGCCGGACGCGGCCATTCCCCGGATGGTCCAGGTGCAGCGCAGCCGCGACGGCAGCCTGGCCGCCACCATGAAGGCCGCCGGGGACAAGGGCGGGGCGGTGCTGATCGCCGGGGCCGGCCACGCCCGTACCGACTGGGGCGTGCCGGATTATCTGCGTGACTCGGGCGACGGTCGGTCGATCGTATCGGTGGCCTTCATCGAGGTGGACGACGACCACGCCGACGCCTGGACCTACGCCGACCGCTTCGGCGTGGCGACGCTGCCCTTCGATCTGGTGTGGTTCACCCCGCGCGTGGACAACGAGGACCCGTGCGCGAAGATGGTCGAGCACATGCACCGCAAGAAGGAGAAGGGGGAGAAGGGGGGGAAGTAGGGGGGTGGTGACTTC
>JBKACM010000112.1:0-7817 GCA_046269335.1 Alphaproteobacteria bacterium
ACTCTGCTGATCTACCGACGAGGCAATACCGGCGGAAAGATCGCTGATGGTGCCGATGGTGTTGCCGATACCCTGGATCGCCGACACGGCCTTCGTGGTCGCCTGTTGTATCCCCGTAATCTGGCTGCCGATTTCCTCGGTGGCCCGGGCGGTCTGGTTGGCCAGGCTCTTGACCTCACCCGCGACCACGGCGAAACCCTTGCCGGCCTCGCCGGCCCGGGCGGCCTCGATGGTCGCGTTGAGAGCCAGAAGATTGGTCTGTGAGGCGATGTCGCTGATCAGTCGCACCACCTCGCTGATGCGGTCGGCCGCCGTCGCCAGTCCCTGGATGACATCATTGGTATTCCTGGCTTCGATCACCGCGCTCTCGGAAATCCTGGCGGCCTCGCCGACCTGCCGGGTGATTTCATTGACCGATGCCGACAACTCCTCCGCCGCCGCCGAAACGGTCTGCACATTGGCGGAGGCCTCCTCCGAGGCCGCCGCGACGGCAACCGCCCGATGGCTCGTCTGCTCGGAAACCTCCGACATGCTTCTGGAGCTCGTCTGCATCCGGGTCGCCGCCGAGGCGACACCCTCGACGATGCCCTTGACGCTGGTCTCGAAATTGTCGGCGAGTTCCCGTAGCACCTGGTGCCGCTTCTCCTCGGCCTGCCGCTTTTGCGCCTCCTGCTCCGCCTGCAACTGGCCGACCCGGATGGCGTTGTTCTTGAAGACATCGACAGCGGCAGCCATCGCGCCAATTTCGTCCTGTCGCCCATGGCCGGGCACGACGATGGAGAGATCCCCTTCGGCAAGCCGGTGCATCGCACTGGTCATGCTGGAAAGCGGGGTCAGCATGTGGCGCAGGAGAACGAAAGCAGCCCCGATCACCACCAGTCCCACCACGATTCCGAAACCCAGGCTGAGTCGATACAGCGTCCTTCCGGTTTCGCCGATGAGGGCC
This sequence comes from Alphaproteobacteria bacterium, assembly GCA_046269335.1. Lineage (GTDB taxonomy): Bacteria > Pseudomonadota > Alphaproteobacteria > Rhodospirillales > Rhodospirillaceae > JADFXL01. The sequence goes on from JBKACM010000112.1 coordinate 947, forward strand.
AGATCCTCGTGCATACGGCCGATGGCCACCTCGACGGCCTGCCCGGAGAGTTTGTTCAGCCGGTCCAGATTGTCCTGCATATCCTGTGCGGCCTTGTCGAACGCCTCCATGAGCTTGTTGCCCCCGGCCGGTCCCTGGGCGATATAGGCATCGGCCATGCGCCGACCTGTCTCGTAGTAAGGCACGAAAGCCTTTTCCACTCCGGAAAGGGAATCCTTCAATTCGGTAAGATTCAGACGCTCACAGCGGGTCTTGGCCTCGGACAGGGTCGAGGCGAAGCTCTTTGCGAACTCCGCCGCTTTCTTCGTGCCGTCGTCCATACCATCCAGCCCGCGCGTCGCGGAGATATCGCTCAGCCATTGTTGCACCTGGGCGACATCGTATTTGATGTCGTTCACTTCCTGGGCGAGCCGGAAATATTCACCTGTGACGACCTGAGCCTCGTTTTCAACATTGACCGTCAACACGCCTTGATTGCCAAGATTATGTACCGTGAATACCGATGAAAGAACCGTAATCGCAAACAATATACTGACGACCGCCAAGACAATATTTTTCAACGTCATTTCCGGATCCCTCCCAGGCCACGCTTTCCGTGTAACTTTGGTCGACGAATGCTGAATTCCTGGCACGAACCTGCCATCGAAACGGCGGGCGTAGGAAAGCTAGCAGGAAGAATGACCGGAAACAATATGTGGATACTACGTCCGCTCCGGGCTGTATCGGGGGCGAAAGAATTGCTCTGCCAGAAAATAGGGTCGCACCACCCCCTGTTGACTCCCACCGTTGAGAGCTTCATGTTGTGGGCATGGAGGACGCCATGGCGACAATCACCTTCGACACCCTGAAGTTCGTCCACAGGCTGCGAGATGCGGGTATACCGGAGCCGCAGGCCGAAGCTATCGCCGAAGCGTTCAAGGATGCGTCGGGGGAGGCGGATCTGGCCACCAAACAGGACCTAGTGGTCCTGGAGCAGCGTTTGACGATCAAGCTGGGCGCTATGATGGTTGCGCTTGCCGCCTTTCTCTCAGCCATCAAATTCTTCGGGCACTGATACCGCCCGGCCAAACAGGCCCGTGCCGGCCGGTCTGGTGATGCCAGCGGAGAGGTGGAGAACGAAATTACCTGAATGAACCTGTTCGGGAATGGCGATGAGGTCCTTGATTAGGAATATTCGTCAATACCTTGATGTGCCGTCAGATTCTCTGATCTGATGGCGAATGACTTTTTCAGAAACGTTTACATTCCATCGGTTGCCCGCACCTTCCGGATGATCCCGACCGGGCCAGCCGGACAAATCCGGCCCCACCGGCTCACTGGTAAAGCCCGCGCGGCGTTTGAGCGTACCGTCTGTGCATATTTTGACCATGGGTCAAAATATCTGCACGGCGGTATCAGATGTGCAGCAAGGTCGGAGCCAGCCAGCCGATCAGTCCAAGCACCGACCCCACCAGACCGAGGCCGATCGCCCCCCAGACCAGGATCGCCGATCCGGTGACCACCGCGGACGAAGCCAGGACGATGGCAATCTGCAATCCGGCGGCGGCAAATTCGTAGGTGTGATAGGCGGCCATCTGGTGGTCCCGCTGCGCCTCTTTCTCTCTGGCCTTGGCCATGAGCTGCTTGCGGCCTTCCCCCTTTTCGGTGTCATTGTCATAGCGACGGGCGTCGTTCCGCCAATTCTCGATACGTTTGTCCCAGGCCACCTTCTCCTCGGGAGAAAGGCCGGCCGGGCGCAGCAGCTCCAGGCTATCGGCTGCGGCATTCAGGGTCGTCATGCGTATGCTCTTGGCCTGAAAGAACGCCCACAAATCACTCGACGTAATATGTGAGGAAAGGGCCGAGTTCTGGGAGCTTTTGGCCCCCACCTCCACCATGGCCAGCAACACGGCCAGGATACCGATCAACAGAGCAACCCGTTTGCTACTGAGGTGGGATCCCGTATGGGAATGAGAAGGGCCATGGGCCGCTTCATGGATTTTTTCGTGTAACTCAAGGGTTTCCATCCTGGCCTCCTGGAAATCTTGCGGGAGGGGGTAACACCGGCCGTCCCTCGATTCAGCTCATGGGTCGGGAGGCTATCGGGGTTGATCCCGCCGTTCAAGGGAAAGACGGTGGAAAATCAGGACAGTCGTGCGCGGATTTCAATTTCTTCAAACTTGCCATTCCCCTTTCGTCGCGTCACCATGGGCGTCCGTTGGAACGGGGTCCCGGGAATGCGATGAGACCTGCCGGAAAATTGCTGGTTTTCTGCTGCCTGTTGTTTCTGTTTTCGGTCGGGATGATCTCTCGGGCTCGGGCGCAGGAAGGCCTGCTTGACCGATTGGAGTCCACTGCCCTGGACTGGTGGCATCGTGCCCTTTCCACCGTCACCCTGGGAACCCCTCCGGCCGGGGCCACGGTGGAGGCACCAAAGAAAACCGAGGGTCCGGATGCGGTCAAGATCGGTCTCTTTATCGTCAACTTGCAGGACTTGAATTTCGTCAACGATTCCTTTGCCGTCGATTTCTGGATTTGGGCCGATTACCGGAGCGACCGGATTCAGCCCTTCAAGACGATGGAATTCGTGAACGCCAGGACGTCGACCGTAAGCCTGCCCTCCAGACAGGAAAAGAGCGGTCTGTTCTGGGCGCAGGAGAAAATCCAGGGGGTTTTCCGTCATCAGTGGAATATGAACAACTTTCCGTTCGATCGCCATGTGCTGTCTCTGATCTTCGAAGAAGGCCTGGAGGATACGTCTCGCGTGGTTTACGTGGCCGATGACAAGGCTTCCGGGATCGATAAGAACATTCGTATTCCCGGCTTCAGGGTGACGAAGGTCAGTATCGGCAGCACCGAACGACAGTATGATTCCAATTTCGGCGACCCAGACGTTCCTTCAAGCAGCAAATATACCCAACTCCGTGCAAATATAGAACTGGAACGGGATTCCTTGATGCTGTTCATAAAGTTGAATGCTGGGATATATGTGACTTTTATGGTTTCCATGTTATGCTTTCTGGTCCTGCCATCACTTCCTGCAACACCGGCATTACTTGGATCGGTCCTTAGCACGGTGGTGGGTGCCATGTTTGCCGCAATCATCAACCTACGTGCCGTAGACACCATTATTGGGCGTAGCGAATCTATTACGTTGGTGGACCGCATTCATTTCGTGTCCGTTTTGTATTTTGTGGTTCTGGGTCTGGCCGGGGTTTTTGTGTTGACGATGAAAAATCACTGGAAGGGCGAGGCGTTGCCTCGTTTCAGCCGCTGGGCAGGTGTTACTTATGTAGCGAGCTATGTTCTGATCAACGGATACATGATCTGGCACGCGACCAAGGATCTTGGATAAGGGAATGATCATGGAGTCCCTTCCGAACGACCGGCATGCGGTTCTGCTTTCCAGAAGAGGGGGACGATACTTTGCCCACCTTGAGGACCTTCCCGTTCACGGCTGCGGCGAAACCGTCGAGGCAGCCCTGGCCGAAGTGGAACGGCGATACGAGGAGCTGAGCCGTTTTGCCGAAGACTCCGGAGTGGACCCGCGGTTGCTGGGAACGAGCCAGCCCCGACGAAACCGGGGTTGGGCCCCGTTTCCCTGGAAGACGGCGGCGGCGATCGTCATTTGTTTCGGTTTCATGATGGTGCCGTTGTCCTATGCGTTGTCCTCGGCGCTGGAGAGGGCGGTTGCCAACCTGGACCTCCGGGGGGGTGCCAAGTTTTGGCAGGGCGTTCAGGAAGGGTTGATCCGGGCCGCTGACCCCCGCAGTGCCCCTTCCCAAGAGGAACAGGAAAAAACGACGGCGGCGTTGCGGGCCCTGGCGCAGCGTTTCCGGCCCTACGTGGAGGCCGTGGGATCGGCCGTTCGGACCTGTCCAGATCGGAAAGAGGTCTCCGGTCCATGACACGCAGGCCAGAAATTCTGACCTTCCTTCTGTGCGTGCCCCTGGTTTTTCTTTTCGCCCGTCTGCCTTCGCCGGAACAAAGCGGGGAGTGCCTGCGTCCCATCACGGTGGGACCCTATGTTCACCTCATTCACAACTGTGACAGCTATTCCATCACCAGCGAGGTCGGCAACCTGAAGCATTTCCTGTTTGCCGCCAACCCCTGGCGATCCCGACCGGTCTACGTGGTTGCGGCGGCGGGACTTGCCTCGGCCCTTAGTCCGGTGGCGGTGACTCTCCGTCTGGGCCTGGAACGATGGATCGGCGGAGAAGCCAAGACGAACGTTTTTCTTGGCCGGTTTCCCATCTATCTGGCCCTGATGACCCTGAATGTCCTGTTTCTCGGCCTGGCGGCGAGTCTGGCCATGCGTCTTGGGGGAGGACCGACGTCAGGCCTCGGGATCGGTCTTGGTGCCGTTGTCGTGTCTTCCGACCTTGTCCATGGACTGTTCTGGAGCCAGCATCCGTCATTCATGAATGTTCTGGTTTCCCTGGGGGGAGTCTTCTACTTCGTCCAGGGATGCCGGGCCAGGCAGTTGCGATCCGGCGAGATTGCCGGTCTTGGCCTTGCCGCCGGCGTGGCGATCCTGGTCTATGCCCTGTCGGTGATCTGGCTGTGCACTTTTGTCCTGGGAGCCCTGTTCTGGGAGTGGCGCGCGGGAGAAAACAACGTCACCCGGGAATTCGCGCGATGGTTGCCAATTTTTGTTCTGACCGGCTGTGGCCCAGTGTTGGCCTGGCTCGCGGTGAACCATCTCTACCTGCATGTGACCATCGCCTACGAAGCTGATTGCTGCAAACAGTTCGTATGGCTGACCGAGGCCTGGAGCCGAGGGGATCTGGCCACCGCTGTTGTCCTCAAATGGCAGGCTTTTTTTCCGAATGTCCTGCTGTGGCAGGGATGGCCCGGGCTTTTTGCCGTCATCGGCATCCTGGGATTGGCCTGGTTCAGAAAAAAACCGGTCGATCGATGGCTTCGTGATCCCGTTCTGGTCGGTGTGCTGGTGTCCTGCCTCGGCATTCTGGTTTTCAACTTTCTTCAGGGCTATTTCCAGCCGCGGCTGGTCAACGGGATCACCCTGGCCCTGTTCGTCGCCCTGGCCCGGGTCGCCCGGATGGGGGGGCGGGAGCGCTGGGGGATCTTTCTATTGCTGGTCGCCACTCTGGGGCAGGTAGGAGACTCCTTTCTGGAGGCTGCCATTTCCCTGACGTGAGAAAGGAGGGCCGTTCGGTCATGCTGGAACGACTGGTGAAGATCGGATCGGGCCTGTGGACCACCGTGACGACCGTGGTCCGTGACGGTCCTTCCGTCGTGACGTCGTATGTTCACCCGTCGGGAACCAGGGATTTCATGGTCTATGCCGCCGGGAAAGGTCCGATTCTGGTCGAACTGCACGGAAATCCCTTTTCGCCTCCCGACGCGATGGGGGTAGAGGCGATTCTGAGGACAATGGGGGGCGCTGTCGGTGGGTGTCGGACCCTTGCTTTCACGATCGACCCCGAACAGGCACCTCATCCGGAATTCCGGGTCGTGCTGGCGTTTCAGGCTCCGGTCAATCTGGATGGAAGATCCCTTTGTGGCGGTATGATCCCGCCGACGGTACCCGACAGGGATCGTCTTGCCCTGCTGGCCGTGTTCTGTAACGGCACCAATTTGCTGGCGGAGGTACGTGGCCGGGTGGGAACGGCTTCTGGTCCGGGCGATCCCCGTTTTCAGCAGATGCTGGCCCAGGTAACACGGTCTCTTTTCGTGTAGTTATACCAGTGAGCCGATGAGATGACTCATCGGCTCACTGGTAAAGCCCGCGCGGCGCTTGAGCGTACCGTCTGTGCATATTTTGACCCGTGGGTCAAAATATCTGCACGGCGGTATTACAGATAGTTGATGGGATATCTTCATAAAATGAACCCAGAGGAAAAACGATGATGATGCGGTGGATAACGTTTTTGGTAATAAGCACTGTAATTCTTGGCAGTTTTCCGGCCCAGGCAGGAAACGACCTGCTGGGCGTGGGGCTTGACGTATTGAAATCGGTTTCCTCTTCGGCCACGCCGGCTGAAGAAAGTGTGAAAACGGGTTCCAATATCTCCAAAAATAATGGTGAGGTGGGAAAGGGTCTGAAGGAGGCGCTGCGGGTCGGGACCGGCAGGGCCGTCGATCTGATAGGCCGGCCCGACGGTTTCAATGGCAACCCAAAACTCCATATCCCCCTGCCGTCCAGCCTGGCCATGGTTCAAGGTGCGTTGAACCGGGCAGGACTGGGTTCCCTGACCAACGACCTGGAGCTACGTCTCAACCGGGCCGCCGAATCCGCCGTTCCCCATGTCAAGGAACTGTTCCTGAAAGCCATCAACGAAATGACCCTGGAGGATGTGGTTGGTATCTTCAAAGGTCCACCCGACGCCGCCACCCGGTATTTTGCCGGCAAGATGTCCAAGCCCCTGGCCGAGCGCATGACTCCGGTGGTCGAACGAAGCCTCGCTGACGCCGGAGCGGTGCAGTCCCTGAACGGCGTCATGGACAAGTATCGGTCCTTGCCGCTGCTGCCATCCGTGGATACCGACCTTACCGGCTATGTCGTGCAGAAGGCCTCGGATGGTCTGTTCCATACCATCGGCCAACAGGAAGCGGCCATCCGCTCCGATCCGGGGGCGCGCTCCACCGAGTTGTTGAAGCGGGTGTTTGGGGGAAGGCACTGATCCGGAAGCTGTCGTCGGAGACGATCAAGAACGAGGGCCGCGCCTGAACGTCTGGCTCCGCGAAAAGAGTTGTGACGCCGGTCCCGATAATGCGAGTGACCCATTTCTCGGCGGCATTCGCCGCGAAGTAGTGATTGCGGATCAGATCGCGCGATCGATCACGCAGCCTTGTCAGCCCAGCGCCAACTTCAGCGTTCGCACTTGCGCCCGTTGCCCGCCAGGAGTTGGCGCGGCGGCCCGTCCGT
>JBKACM010000113.1:0-7765 GCA_046269335.1 Alphaproteobacteria bacterium
TTACACGGGATAAAATAGTAGATAATTTTCCAACTACTAAATTATTCGCATCTACTAGATACCATTTAGGAGCTTCTTTGCCTTTAAGTGCAAACGCATGAGCACAGACACCGACACAAACCCAAACACCTACTGGTACTCCAACTGGCACACCAATAGGTTCACCTACACCGACAAGCACCAGAACTAACACGCAAACCCAAACACAAACTCAAACGCAAACACCCACAAGTACACAAACTAGAACAAGTACACCAACAGAAACAAGAACAAACACACCAACAGCCTCGCCGTCGGCTCCGATCAGCGGCGTTACCAGCAAGGTACCACCCAGAAGGCTCTTGGCGCTGCCCAGGGCGCTGACGGTAACATCGACGCGGCTGCCCTGGCGGGCGAAAGGCGGCAGAACGGCGGTGACCATGACCGCCGCGATGTTGGTGGGCTTCAGGGTGCCGTCCCGGGTGTTGACGCCGAGGCGTTCCAGCATGCCGATCAGGCTTTCCTTGGTGAAGGCGATGTCGGTCAGGCCGTCACCGGTGCCGTTGAGGCCGGCGACCAGGCCATAGCCCACGAGCTGATTGTCGCGAATGCCTTCGAAATCGGCGATATCCTTGATGCGGGACTGGGCCAGGGCCGGACTGGGCGGAACCATGCCGCCGAACACCAGACCGGTGGCAATGGCGGCTGTCGGCAACGCCCTGCCAAGCCACCAGGCCATGGCCTTCATCGTAAGGGAGCAAACCCGCTTCATTTCCGTCCTCGTCACTTTGCGGCCGAGAGGGGCCTGTGGTCGCAGAGAGAGCATGCGAATGCCGTGCCAGGATTGGAGTCATCTCACTCCATTGATATTTCTGTATTTTTTCGAATCCTTCCAGGCCCGTTCGAAAACCCGGGCAGTTTCCTCCATGAATGGTGGGCAGTTTCTGCCGGAGCACGAAAACACCAGGCACCATTCTTCGCTTTTCGGAGTAAGATCCGTCCTCGGGGATTTCCCGATAGCCGTACTTGACGCGAAGGCGTTCTTGCGGCACGGTTTTTCGTGAGCCGAACAGCACAAGGTGGGCATGTTTCCGCTATGAAGATCACTCATGTCGGCACCACCGCGACGACAGGCACGCGCCGCACCGACAAGACGGACAAGGCCAAGGCCGGTTCGTTTTCGGGGCACCTTCAGGCTTCGGCGGGAGAGGTCGAGGAGGTGCCGCTTGGCGACGCGCCAACGGCCATCGCCAGCGTGGATGCTCTGCTGGCGATGCAGACCGCCACCGATGACGATGGTGATGGTGGCGGGAAGGAAGCGCGGCGGCGCATGATCGAGCGGGGGGAGCAGATTCTCGACGGGTTGGAGGCGATCCGCGATGGTTTGCTCGCGGGTCGGATTCCCATGGACCGGCTGGCCAATCTGGCGCAGATGGTTCGCGGTCGCCGGGATCAGGGGGTGGATCCAAGGCTGGCCACCGTTCTGGATGAAATAGAGTTGCGCGCCGAAATCGAGTTGGCCAAGTTGTCGCGTCGTGCCCCCGGGGTCCGCTGATGATTTCCGGGATATGTGGTAGCGATAACAGCGTCCTTGCCGCGATTCTGACGGAAGCTGCGGAAGCCATGGTGGTCGCGTCTCCCGAAGGTGCGTTGCTTTGTCTCAGCCGGGCCGCGACCTCCCTGCTCGGGTGGTCCGAAGATCAGAAGGCCGGTCTGGCCGCCGCCTTGCGTTCCGAAGACAACCCCTGGCGTGGCGATCTGCCCGGCGACAGCGGCGGCGTGATAGGGGTCACGGTCCGCAAGACCCGCGTGGTTCCGGACGATCCTGCCAGTCCCATCGTGGCCTGGATCACTCCGGAAAAGGAGCGGGCGAACGTCGCTACCATCGATACCCTGACTTTGCTTCCCAACCGCACCATTTTCGTAGACCGGCTCCAGCAGGGGATTATCGCCGCCGATCGCAACAGGAAATCCGTGGCCATGTTGCTGGTGGGCGTGGATCGCCTGTCCATCGTCAACAACGCCCTGGGGTTTGGGGCCGGGGATCATCTTCTGGTGGAGCTTGGGGCGCGCCTAAGTCAGTGCGTCCGGTCCGGGGACACGGTGACCCGTCTGGATGGTGACAACTTCGGGTTGGCGCTGCTCATCGCCACCGTCGACGACAGTCTGCTGGTTGCCGAGAAGGTGTTCCAGGCAGTCAGCAAACCGTTCCTGGTTGACGATCGCGAGCTGTTCATTACGGTCAGTATCGGCATCGCTCTCTATCCGGCCGACGCTACCGGTCACGACGATCTGATCAAGACCTGCGAAAGCGCCCTGCGCTACGCCAAGAGCGCTGGTGGCAACCAGTACAAGTTCGCCTCCGCCGACATGAACAGCCGCGCTCACCAGCGGCTGGAGCTGGAATCCCGTCTGCGCCGGGCGCTGCAACAGCAGGAATTCCTGGTCTATTACCAGCCCAAGGTAAGTTCCGACACCAGTCGGGTGGTGGGCATGGAGGCGCTGGTGCGCTGGCAGGACCCGCAACGCGGACTGGTGTCCCCGGCCGATTTCATACCCGTGGCCGAGGAAACCGGCCTGATTATCGGTCTGGGTCACTATGTGCTGACCGAAGCCTGTCGCCAGAGCGCCGCCTGGCTGGCCGAGGGGTTGCCGCCGCTGAAGCTTTCGGTCAACGTCTCGGCACGACAGTTCCGCATGCCGACCCTCGTGCGGGAGGTCACCGACGTCCTGGAGGCCAGCGGTCTGAATCCGGAAATGCTGGAGCTGGAAATCACCGAAAGCATGCTGATGGACAATGTCGAGCAGACGGTGGCCAAGTTCCGGGAGTTGCGTGCCCTGGGCGTCGGGCTGTCCATCGACGATTTCGGCACCGGCTATTCCTCGCTCAGTTACCTGGGGAAGTTTCCCATCACCACCCTGAAGATCGACCGGGCCTTCGTTCAGGACGTGGAATCCAACGCCAAGACGGCGGAAATCGCCCGGGCGATCATCGGCCTGTCCAAGGGACTGGAACTGGAAGTCATCGCCGAGGGGGCCGAGACCCTGGAACACGTGGAGTTCCTGAAGGATCATGGTTGTCTGCTGATACAGGGGTTCTACTACAGCAGACCCCTGCCGCCGGACGAGTTTGCGAAATTCGTGCGCGAGAAGAACACGGTACCGGTCGGCTGACACCGCCCGGAAAGGGACAATGGGAGAGGGACCGGTATGAAGGTTGTCGGAGGTAGATCCTGGTCGATAGCGGATTTCTGTCTCAGCAACGGGGGAGCGCCGGGTCACAAGATCTGGCGGACCGCGGACGGAAATTACGAGTTTCAGGTCCAGGGTCTGCGCAATGGTGCCGCCGTGGGCTCACCGTGCATCCTGGGTGTCTTACGGGATGGGATTCTCAATTGGTTTCTGGAAACCAACGACCATCTTTCCTTCGACAACCAATGCGCGGCCCTTGTCGCCAGCATGGCGGGACAGGAATTGCAGCCCATCCCCCTGAAGGGAGAATGGTGTGTCCTGAACGCGGCCTGGTCCGGCAACTTCTATCACTGGATACAGGAATGTCTTGTCAAGGTATGCTTCCTTGAAGTCGCCGGATATCGGGGCAACTACCTGGTGCCGAGGCGCAAGTTCGTCGATGAATCCATGGAAATGCTGGGCATCGCGCCCGATCGCATTCACATCGCGGCTGATCATGGGAAGTTTGATTTCTACTACGAAATTGAAACGCTTCTGGTCTGCGATCGCTTCAACGGCGCGGTGGACCTGTGCCGGGCCAAGGGTCTGGGACGGTATTTCCGGGACTGGGTTCTGGAACGGATCGGTGTCACCGGAGAACCGGTACGGAGGACCTATATCGCCCGGGATCACTACCGCGTGGTCGAGAACGAGGCGGAACTGGCGCAAGTGCTGGACAGGCACGGGTTCGACCGGGTGTACATGGATGCTCTCCCGCTCAAGGAGCAGATTGCCACGGCGGCCCGTTCGCAAATTCTTGTCGCGGCGAACGGGGCTGGCCTGACTCATGCCCTGTTCCTGCCGGACAAGGCTTCCGTGGTCGAACTCGCCTCGCCGTACTACGCGAACACCTGTATCATGTCCATCGCCAACTCGCTCCGGCACAAGTACTACGGTATCTCATCGGTCTCCGACGAGAGTTCGTATGACATCAAGGTGCCGATCGATGTCGTGGACACGCTGGTACGGACCCTGATCGCGGGCCAGGAGGATGGTCATGACGGCAACCGCAAGTGATTATGTGACCTTTACCGGTGTGAAAGGCAGCAATCTTGCGGCCAGGTTGGACCGGCCGGTGGGCGAGGCGCGGGCCTATGCCCTGTTTGTTCACTGCTTCGCCTGCGCCGAGGATGGGATCGCCGCGTCACGCATCAGTACCGCGCTGGCGGAGCGGGGCATTGCCGTTCTGCGTTTCGATTTCACTGGCCTTGGGTCCGAGGGAAGTGATTTCGCCTCCACCAGCTATGCCTCCAACGTCCTGGATCTGGTGACGGCGGCCGACTACCTGCGCCAGTACCATCGGGCTCCGGAGCTGCTGATCGGTCACAGCCTGGGGGGAACGGCGGCCCTGGCGGCGGCGGCGGTCATTCCCGAGTTGAAGGCGGTCGCAACCATCGGGGCTCCGAGTGGTGCCCACGGCATCGGCGATCTGGTTCGGGATTCCATCGGGGCCATACTGGACGTGGGCGAGGCTGCGGTACGGCTCTCCAATCGGGATTTTCCCGTCAGCCTGGATCTGCTGGAGGACATGAACCAGTCTTCGGTACTGAAGGCGGTGGAGCAGATAAACAAACCTCTAGTCGTGTTTCACGCGACGGGGGACGAGGTGGTGAGCGTGGACAATGCTGACGGAATTTTCCAGGCGGCCCATCATCCCAAAAGCTTTGTCTCTCTGGATGGGGCCGATCATCTGCTGACCCGCCAGGAGGATGCGGTCTATGTCGGCGAGGTAATCGCTTCCTGGGCATTGCGCACCCTGGGGGCTGCCGTCGAGGTGGGGTCGGAAGTGGCGGATGCCGTGGCCGCGCCTGGGGTCGTGGTGGTGAGCGAGAATGGAGACGGTCGCCTGTCCCGGACGGTGACCGTCGGGCGTCACATTCTGCGTGGGGACGAGCCGGTGGCCTACGGAGGGACCGACTCCGGGCCATCTCCCTATGAATACCTGCTGACGGCGCTTGGTACCTGTACGTCGATAACCCTGCGTCAGCAGGCCGAGCAGGAGAACCTGCCACTGGAGAGGGTGGCAGTGCGGCTTTCTCATCCGAACGTCCATGCCGAGGATTGCCAGACCTGCGTTTCGGAAAAGATTGGAATTAATGCCATCGAACGCCAGATTTTCCTGGCTGGGGATCTGGATACCGGGGCCAGGGCCCGCCTCCTGGAAATTGCCGATCGCAGCCCGGTCCATCAGGCCTTGCAGGCCGCGATCCGGGTGGTGACACGATTGGAAGGGGAGTCCTTGTGAGGAACATTACCGGGCAGCCTCGACGTCGCGACGATTGCCGGCTGTGCGGTGGAGGGGATCTTGATCTGGTATTGAGGCTGACCCCGACACCGCCCGCCAATGCTTTCCTTCCCGCCGTGGACGCCGGAACGACCCAGGCGTGTTTCCCCCTGGAAGTTTACCTGTGTCGTGCCTGCGGTCATGTCCAGCTTCGGGACATTCTGGACCCGGAGGCGCTGTTCCGGGACTACATTTACGTTTCTGGGACTTCGCCGGCTTTCGTGAAGCATTTCGACGATTACGCGGCGGATCTCATCACCCGTTACAGACTGCCGACCATGGCCCCGATCCTCGACATCGGCTCCAACGACGGTACTTTGCTGCGGGCCTTCCAGGATCGCCGTTACAATGTCCTGGGGATTGAGCCGGCCTCCGCCATCGCCGAGGCTGCCAGGAACTCCGGCGTCGATACCATCATCGGATTTTTCAATCAGGAACTGGCGGAGAAGCTGCTGGAGCAGCGCGGCCCGGTGGTGTTGGTGACCGCCAACAACGTCTTTGCCCACATCGACAATCTGTCGGACATGCTGCGTGGGGTCAGGACGCTGCTGACGCCGGGCGGGCTGTTCGTGTTCGAGGTTTCCTATCTGGCCGACGTGATCGAAAAGGGGCTATTTGACACCATCTATCATGAGCATCTGTCCTATCACGCCGTCCGGCCGCTGATTCCGTTTCTGGAGGCGCATGGGCTGGAGCTGATCGAGGCCCTGCGGGTAGACAGTCACGGGGGGAGTCTGCGCGGCGTCGCCAAGGTGCGCGGGGCCCACTGGACCCCAGGGGCTTCGGTGGAGGCGCGCCTTGCGGAGGAAGCCAGGCTTGGCCTGCACGAGCCCGCCACCTACCGGGCTTTCGGCGAACGCATCGCCGCGCGTGGTGAGGCGTTGAGGGCGTTGTTGCGGGAGTTGAAGGCCAAGGGCAAGACCATCGCCGGCTATGGCGCGCCAGCCAAGGCCACCACGCTTCTGTACCATTTCGGCATCGGACCGCAGACCCTGGATTTCATCGTTGATGACAGTCCGTGGAAGCAGGGACGGCTGACGCCGGGCCACCAGATTCCGGTGCTGCCATCGACGGCGCTTCTGGAGCGGCGACCGGATTACACTTTGATCCTGGCCTGGAACTTCGCACAGCCGATCGTGGCCAGGCAGGAGCGTTACCGCGCCGAGGGTGGGCAGTTCATCATTCCGCTGCCGGAGTTGATGGTTGTGTGACGGGAAGGGGTCGGACTCCTCGGACGGTTTGGGAGGAACCATGAGCGATTTTCGTCTGGGCCTGATCGGAGCGGGTCCCCGCGGCCGCGAGATTCTCCGCGTCCTTGCCGACATCAGCGGCGTTTCCCTGGTTCGGGTTGCCAGTCGGAACCCGGAAACGACGGCTCTGGTCCCCGCGGGCTGCGAGGTGACCGGGGACTGGCGGGCAATCCTCAACCCCAACATTCTCCACGGAGTCATCATCGCCACGCCGGCAGGGCAGCATTTCCCCATGACCCGGGAGGCGGTGGCCTCCGGGGTGCCGGTGCTGGTGGAGAGTCCTCTGGCGATGACGGTCGGGGACGCCATGGCGCTCAAGCGGATCGCCGGCATGGGGCAAGGGTTGGTGATGGTCAACCATACCGGACTCTTCCACCCCGCCTATCGGACATTGAAGGAACTGGTCGCGGTGGTGGGGCCGGTACGGGCGATACGGAGCTGGGTCGGGGGGGCGGGGCCGTTCCGGTCGGGGGTTACTGTGCCGTGGGACCTGGGGCCGGAGGATCTGGCCCTGTGCATGGATCTCCTGGACGGAACGCCGGACCACGCTGGTGCCGCCGTTCTGGAGCATCGCCAGACCCCGGAAGGGGTAGGCGAGACCGTGGCGTTGCATTTCATGTTCCCGGGGGAAGTGGATGTCCGCCTCAACCTGTCCAATCTGTCGCCTGCTCCCCGGCGCAGATTCGTCGTCTATTGCGACAAGGTAACGTTGGCCTTCGACGCTCATGCGGCGCAGGCTCTGACTCTGTACCCTCCTGGCGAGGATTTTGCCGATCCCGGGGAGGACGGGCAGCCCATCGATGTTCCGTCGGAAGTGCCGTTGGCCAATGCCATCAAGACCTTCCTTATGGCCATTGCCGACGGGGCGGATGAGCAGGGCAGTCTGGAGCTGGGTGCGGATGTGGTGTCGGGGCTGGCCCGGTGTCATACCAACGGCACGAGGTCTTGACTCGTGCCGTTGGTATCAAGCCCGCGCGGCGTCTGAGCGAAACCCGCTCCGCACGAAGTCAAAACTTCGTGC
>JBKACM010000114.1:0-7731 GCA_046269335.1 Alphaproteobacteria bacterium
GCGCGAACGATCGCGCGGGCGCTCAAGGCGCCATTCCCAGACCGTGATGAGTCAAGCTCATCTCGGTCTGGTATTACTCGGCCAATTCCTCCAGCTTGCGATAGAGGGTCGAGAGTCCAACGCCCAGCTTGCGGGCGGCAAGCCGCCGGTCGCCGTCCGCCTCCTCGATGGCCTGAAGGATGAGCTGGCGCTCATAGGCGGCCACTCGCTCGCGGAAGTCACCGGAACCGGGTAACGGCTCGACATTCCTGGCCGCCGGCTTCTGGCCGTGGCCGGCAATGGAGGGTTGCAACTCCGCCGTGGTGATGATCCCCCCCTCGCACAGCAGAAGAGCGCGCTCCAGCGCGTTTTCCAATTCCCGCAGATTGCCGGGCCAGGTGTAGTTCCGCATCGCTTCCATCGCCTCATCGGAAACCTGGGCGCGTCGGCCGTGGGAGAATCGGAACCGGTTCAGGATAAAATCGATCGCACTCGGAATGACATCCTTTTGCTCGCGCAGAGGCGGAATGGCAATCTGGAAAACGTTCAGCCGATAGTACAGATCCATGCGGAAGGTACCCTCCCGGATCATGGTTTCCAGATTGCGGTTGGTAGCGGCGATGATGCGGACGTCCACCTCCCGGCCACGGCTGGCCCCTACCGGCCGCACGATCTTCTCATCGATGGCATGAAGCAGCTTGACCTGCATGTTCAGCGGCAACTCGCCGATTTCATCCAGGAACAGGGTGCCACCGTTGGCACTGACGAAAAGTCCCTCGTTGGCCTTGTCGGCCCCGGTGAACGCTCCCTTGATGTGCCCGAACAGCTCGCTTTCCATCAGGTTTTCGGGAATGGCCCCGCAGTTCACCTGCACCAGGGGCTTGTCACAGCGAGTGCTGAGGGAGTGTATGAGCTTGGTCGTCATGCCCTTGCCGGTTCCGGATTCGCCGGTAATCAGCACGGTAATGTCGGTGGGACTGATTTTGGTGACCGCCTGCCTCACCTTCTGGGCACTGGCCGTGTCGGGCAGCCAGAAATTCTTGACGTCCTTCTGGACGATCTGTTTCAGAAGCGTGTTTTCCCGTTTGAGCTGGTCCAGCTCGTTGATCTGCCGCATGCGGCGAATCAGGTCGGGAATCCGTAGAGGCTTGATGATGTAGTCCGCCGCTCCGGATTGCAGGGCCGTCACTGCCGTGGCGACCGAGGCATAGGCGGTCATCAGCAGTATGGGTGCCTCCCGCCCCATGGCGCGCATCTCCCGGATGACCTCCAGCCCGTCGATGTCGGGAAGCCTGAGATCGGTCACGACCATGTCATATTCGCTGCGCTCCAGCTCGGCCAGGCCATCCCGGCCAAGCGGCACGCCGACGGCCTCGATTCCCTCTTTTTCCATCTGAGCGACCACGACCTGGCGGAACGCGGTCTCGTCTTCGATGATCAGTACCTTCATCGGTCACACTCGCGGAATGGTCAGAAGGACGGTGGTGCCGATGTCCGGTTCACTGGTGACCTCCATCGATACCCTGTGTTCCTGGGAAATCGCCCGGCATATCGCCAGGCCAAGTCCGGTTCCCCGGTTGAATGGCTTGGTGGTGAAAAAAGGTTCGAAGGCACGTTTCAGGACCTCCGGCGTCATGCCGATTCCCATGTCGGTTACTGCGATCGCCACGCCGTGGGGACGATCCTCGGTGGTGACGGTGATGACGCCGGGCCGGCCTTCCATGGCATCGGCGGCGTTGATCAACAGGTTCAGCAATACCTGAACCAGGTGATCGGGCACCGTGTCCACCACGGGGTTCCCGGCCTCGCAATAGGCTTCGATACTGTGATGTTTGAGCCTGGGATCATAGCTCATCAGAGCCACCGTCTTGCGGACCAGTTCGTTCAGGTCCACGGCCTCCTTCTCGACCCGACTCGGATGGGCGAACTCGGAAACCTCGGCCACCGTGCGGACCAGACGTTCGGCACTGGAGGCGATGGTATCGATGATGTTCAGGGCCTCCTCGAACTCTTTCTTGCCGGTCAGCCCACCCCCCACAAAGTCCCGCAGATGGTAGCAGAGGGCGGTGATGGCCTGAATGGGATTGCCGATCTCGTGGGCCATCCCGGCGGCAAACGTCCCCAACGCCATGGCTTTCTCCTGCTGTCCGAAGCGCACATGCAGCTCATCCAGTTGCCGGTCCCGGTCGGCCAGACGTTCGGCCATGGTGTTGACCGCGCCCATCACCGCGCCCAGCTCGTCCTTCCGATCCACCGGCAACGGCTGGCCGAAGTCCCTGCCGGCGGCGATGTTCTCGGCCTTCTCCTGCAAGGCGCGCAGCCCCCGGCTGAGATTGATGAGGAAGAACCAGGAGACGACGGTAATCCCCAGAGTCATGACGATGCCGGCAGCCAGCATCAGCCAGGTATAGCGACGCTGCTTGACCTCGCCGCGCTGCGTCTGCTCCAGACGGGAACTCTCCAGGCCCACCAACAGGTTGAGAACCTCCGAGGCCAGTGCCTCCGAAACGGTGAGGGCATCGCGGGCCAGGGCATCAACGGCACCCAGACTGGAGGAATGCTGAATCTGCGATGACAGAGTGATGAGCTGTTCCAGTGGCGGTTCCGGCAGGGCGTGACCCAGACGTCTTGCCTCGATGGCGATCGGAAGCATCTTGACCAGATGGTTGTGCCAGTGGGCCAGGGTTTCCGGCAGCCCCATATCCGCCGTCCGGTCCCGGAACGTCAGGTCGAAGAGAAAATCATTGATGTTGCTGGCGGCCACGATCAACGTCTGCGCCCTGCGGTAGATGGCGGACAGGGAACTTGCCTCCGTCTCGGAATCGCTGTTCAGACGGATGCCGAGGATGACCTCGACCATCAGCAGCAGCGTGACCGCCCCGAACAGCAGGAAGACCCGTTGAATCAGCGAACGTCTCAAACGGGTAAGCATCGGTCTCCCTCCTGGCCATTCAGCGGCAGGGAAAGCCGGGTGAGTCTGGTCCTCTGATCCAGCCATTGTGCCGTCAGGGCCCCCCCCTGGGCTTCCAACATCCGACTCATGGACATCAGTATCGATGAACCTACGGGTCCCTCCAACGTAGCCCCGTGGCGTTCCGGCTCCGCAGTCGACTGCCGCCGTGCCGTGACCTCGACCGAAAGGACGTCACCCGCCGTCATCGTAACGACTCCCAAAGACCCCTGAGTTCCGTGAAGTGTCGCCGCCGTGTCCGAAACCATGGAAAATACCACGAGGGTCAACAGCGCCGTGGAAAAGCTGATGGCAGGCAGGGCCGGGTCCAGCTCGGCCTCGAAGCGGCTGGATCGCAGGCGGTCATCCAGGCAGATGATCCGCAGGATGCCCCTGATGACCGCATTCACATCCACCATGTCCACATCGGCCTCGCCGGAGGACACGGCGGTGATATCCCGCAGCAGGGCCCGAATGCGGTACAGGCCCTCGCGGATCGGAGACGCCTCATCAAGGTTGAACGCGCAGGTATCGCAGCGCTCGTTCTCGGATTCCAGATTGGCGACGACGATCGAAAGCGGGTTGGCAATCTCGTGAGCGATTCCGCCGACGATATTGACGATGTCCCCCAGTTTCTGCTGCTCCTGATGAAGCCGACCGGCGTGAGTGATTTCGTGTTCACGTTCCTTCAGGGTGCGGAACATCCCATCGATGGCCTCTCCCAGCAGGCCTATTTCATCCTTCCGGTCCAACAACACGGCGCGGCAGTCCCCGGTCTGGCGACCCAGTTCCACCTTCAGCCCAAGACGCCGGATGCCGGCAATGACCTCCCGTGACAGGCGCAACGGCCAGGCCACCAGCACCAGCGGCAATACCAGAATCATCGACCAGGAAACGCCGACCCACAGCATCTGCCTGCGATACGCCTCTTCGGCAAGACGAGCCGCCATCTCCAGTTCCTCGTGTCGCCGCACGGCTTCGGCGCGACGCTCGCGTAACCGGACGGAATCGACGTCACCAACGCGCAGAGCCCGGTCGGCAAGGGCAGCCAGTTCCAGTGCCAGCCCGTCCAGTTGCGACACAGACCCAGTGATGTCGTCAACACGGACGCGCAGCCGCTTGGTCCGGGCCGGATCGTTCGTGCCCAGAGAAACGAAATCGGCACTTTCGATTACGAGATGAAGAAGCCGGAGGCTGGCGGATATGCCCATGTGCCGTTCGATGGTCTGATCGAGCACGATCATTCGCCAGCAGAAAATCAGCGCCCCGGCCAGAAATAACAGCGCCGTGATGAGCTGCCCTCGGAACAGTCGCGTCTGAAGCGAGTGGCGCAGGTTCATTTCAGCCCCCGAACCCAGGCGGCCACGTCCGGATCCCCCCATTCGCGCCGTCCCAGGGCCGACCACAGCACCTCGCCGCTCCGACCCAGAATGACGGTCAACGGCACGTCCGAAATACCAAGCCGCTCCTTGACCTGCCGCCCGTTGCGATCGATATGGTTTGCAAACCTTATATCATGTTCGCGCAGATACTCGCGAACCAGCACCGGACTGGTGTCCAGGGACAACCCCAGGACCACGTGGCTCGCCGGATCGAGACGGTCGGCCAATCTCTGCAACCCCGGCATCTCCTGGCGGCAGGGCGGGCACCAGCTTGCCCATACGTTCAGGATCACCACCTTGCCGTGATAACGGTCAAGACGCTCTTCCATCCCGCTGTCGAGCCGCTCCAGAACCAGACCAGCCAGGCTTTCGGCCCGGAGCCCCACCTCGTTCCGCGTGGACTTGCCCTCGTCGCACCCGACCGGCCCCAACAACATCAGACACAGGACCAGCAGAGGGCGTATCATACCGGCGAGCCTAATGCTTGACCCATGATCTCGTGCCGAAAGCCGTTGTCGGAGACGACCAAGCACGAGGGGACTCGTCCCCTCGTGCTCCCCACTTTTTTCCGACTTTCCTGGATGCCAATTCCCGGGGAGCGCGAGGGGCCTCGCGGCCTCTCGCATGACATTTCTTGAGAAAATAATTCGTGGGTCAATTTTTCCGCTCGCCGGTATCAATATACGGATCATGGCTTTGATCCGGTGTCCTTCGGGGATTCCTCCTTCGGAGACTCTTTTGGGGACTCCTCGGCACCCTTCTCCTTTCCACCTTTCAACCGCTCTTCCCACTCCCACACGGCCGACGAGGCGCGCCGGTAAAAGTCGGTCCCCTGAGGGGCCAGGTGAAGATAGGTGCGCATGGCCCCCAAAGCTCCCTGGATATCTTCCTGCGCCTCCAGGGCCATGGCGAGACCGTAATAGCCATTGACCCGTTTCGCATCGATGTTGATCGCCTTTTGAAAGGCCATCACGGCGGCTTCCGTTTCCTTGTTGGCGAGTCGGGCAAAGCCGATGTTGACCCACAGCGCCGGGGCGTGGGGTCTGCGTCTGGCGGCTGCTGCAAACAACTCCAGGGCCTCCGGAGCATGCCCGGCCTTCAGCAGTTTGACCCCCTCCGTGAACGCCCTGGTGAAGGCAAGATCCTCCTCGGTCGGAGGGGACGCGGGCACCGGGGGAGATGGTTGGGACTTGTAGATTGGAAGAGGAGGAAGCCAGGCGATGACCGCGCCGCCAAGACCAACCACGACGACCAATGCAATCGTCAACGACAGGGGCTTGGCGACGAACCGTTTCATATCATCCCCTTGTGCGGCATGGCCGAGACGAACGGCATACCGAAGAATGCGACGAAGGCCAGGACGAACACCATGACCACCAGAATCGCCGACCACTCCGGCCGCAGGGATACCGTAAATCGCAGGTGGAGATAGACACCCACCAGAACCCAGTTCAGAAACGCCCATGTCTCCAGCGGGTCCCAGTCCCAGTAGCGACCCCAGGCATCCTGGGCCCATATCGCTCCGGCAACCAGCATCAGGGACTGGAAAACGAACCCTACCAGCACCAGACGACCGGCGGTCTCCTCCAGCACCGCACTGGAGGGAAGAGACGGAAACACTCCGGAGCCGAGAAGGCGCCGCGCCAGGATCACCAGACAGCCACCCAGCGCCAACACCACCAGTCCCAGAAACACCTTGCCCAGCCAGACGTGTATTGGCAGCCAGACGGTATCGTAGGTAACGGGTAGAACCCCATCCTCGGAAGGCACGACCAGCGACCACAGGACCTGAACCTGCAATACCGGCAAGGTGGCCGCCAACACCGGCCGCAACCAGGACAGCCACAATACGCCAGCCAGAACAGCGGCGTGCAGGGACCAGATGCTGCTGATCAAGGCTTCGAACATGTTGGTGTAGGGACCATGCCCCAGACGATCCCAGCGCAGAAGGATGCCTACTCCGTACACCACCAGCGCCAGTGCCACCAGAACCAGGGCCGGAACCTGACGCCGGCCCCAGGGCCGACCCGACAGCGCCCCCACGACCGCCACCAGCGCCGCCGCGAGGTAAAGACCCGATCCGGCCAGCAGCATCATCCGTTCAAGCGGCATGCCGAACCTCCTCCCCCGTCACCTCCGACAGCCGCCTCAGGGCATACATCCCAAGTCCTCCGGAGGCGACGACGGCGGCCACGGCCAACCAGGGCAGGGTGGGATCGAAAAAGATCCGGTAACCCATCCAGGAGGAAAGACTCTCGTAACGCAACCGCCCCCCGGGCAGAACCGCCGTCTCACCCGGGGCCAGTTCGTGACGTTTTCCCGTGGCCTCCACGACCACGAGCTTCGCCTCCACCGGAGGGGGAAAGGTCCAGGAAGCCTCTTCCTCGAAACCCGGTCTGGCCAGAGCCAGCCACAGGGTTACCGCGCCGGAACCGTCGGGCAACCGCCACTCCAGGCCCTGCCGGAACTCGTTGATGGGGTAGGAGGGCAGGTGTACCGCCCCGGTTTCGACCCGATCCCCCACGACCCAGGCCAGCAGCGGTGCGAACCCCTTGTTGTGCGTGGTGTAGAACCGATACCCTCCCAGAATCAGGGGCACATCGTCCCCGACGACAAGTTCCCGCCCCTCGGGAAGTGTGACTTGGCTGCGGGTCTCACGCCGTTTCACCCCCCTGGCGTAGCTCACCGAAAACGGCCCCTGGAGAAACGACGCTTCCTCGAAATGGTGGAAATGCAGGGGGCCTCCCTCTCCCTGAACCTGGGCCGGATCCAGGGTCGTCCCCCTGGTCACCTCCACATGGCCGTCGAAGGCCATCAGTCGCCCGACCGCCACGAGCCCCACCAGCAAGGCCAACCCGACGTGAAAAACGAACAGGCCGGGATCCCGTTTCAGGCGCTCGCTGACGACCAGCGACGCGGTCAGACTCAGGCACAGACCGGCCAGCGGACCCGCAATCCATGGGCCCACCGGCCTGCCCAGAACACGACACGAAACCAGCACTATCGCCGTCAGGGCCAGCCATACCAGAGCCATTTTCGCCGCAGCCAGCCTCCGGATGCCATTTCCCATCATGCCATTCCCCAGGACCATAGGTCACCTCACGGCGGACTCTTGCAGTTCTCGTTGCTGTCCCGCATCCAGGCCCTACCCGTCTGGTTGTTGCCGGGCGCTCCGGACGAGCCGCAGTGGGTATCCGCCCACGTGCCACTGGTGACGAAGGTCTTCACCTTCAGGATCGCCCCGTTGTAATAGGGTTGATTGTAGTACCTCGCCGTCGTGTTGTTGCGGACCTGGGATGCGGGGCTGACGCCATCCTCGTCGCCGACCCGGTTCAGATTGACCAGGAGCGCCTTGTTCTTCCCTCCGTGGGGTACCGCCACATGGCACCAGGTACAGCGATTGCGGCCGATCTTGTCGGC
>JBKACM010000115.1:0-7525 GCA_046269335.1 Alphaproteobacteria bacterium
TGCGCGCGAACGATCGCGCGGGCGCTCAACGCGCCATTCCCAGACCGTGATGAGTCAAGCTCATCTCGGTCTGGTATAACCTCCCCACGCCGGACGCTCCCCCCCGGCATCACCCGACAGCAGCCTTTCTGTTGGTCTCCTCGTAGGCCTTCGACACTTCGGACGGTGAAGGGCGCGAGGCTGAGGATACGGCGTTCAGAGTGGTGACGCCAGACGACGACGTCCGATTCGGGCTCGACGTCTCGGCAACCCGATCCCGGGCGGGGGAAGGGACGGAGTGGGCGCTCCTGAGATAGGGATCCTCGCTGGCGGGATTCTTGTTGATGGCTCCGGCCTGTTCCAGCGCTGCCCTGGCTCTCGCGGCGTTGGCCCTGGTCGCCGAAATCTGCGTGGAGGGATTGCTGGCTTTCTCCGCGCTGGCCCTGGTCGTAGACGCCTGCGTGGAAGTATTGTTGGCCCTCTCCGCATCAGCCCTGGCGCTGGCCGCATTGGAAGCACTGGAGACATTGGAGCGCGCGGGACCGGTTGCCGACGCGCTGGAGGGACCGACTCGTATCTCGGGCATGACACGACCCTTCTGACCACGGCCCCGGGTCAAACACCGCCCCAGGGATGGAACTCATCCTACCAGAATTTTCTTGAGAAAGCCACGCCGCCCCGCCCCTGTGAAAATACGGGCTAACGGGAAAGTTGGGAGAACAGAGAACGCAGGCCACTGACTGCGGATTCGACCGGTTCGGCGGTGACTTTTTCGGCCTGCCTCAGAATCCGTCCCAGGCTCGAAATCGCGAGTCCACTAGCGGCGGCGGCCCGAACCAGGGTCTCCGTCCAGTCCCGAAGAAGGCTGTCGGGGCTTTCCAGAAAACGCCCAACCAGCTCCGACTGCCTTGGGACAACAAAGTCCTGACGCTGGAGAACCAGGTTCTCCCCGGTACAGTACCGCGCATGCAATTCCGGCTGCATCGTCAGAGCCCGCAGGGAAACCGCGATCAGCAACATCGAAAAATGATCGATCGCGGCGTCGAAATGCTTCCCGTGTCGCGCCGGGTGCTGGTAATGGACCCCGCCCAGCAACAGGGAGGACAGTCCCTTCAGGGCCGGCACGTACATGGCTTCGTAGTCGATCAGGCGCAACACGCCGTCCGAACAGACCAGCATGTTGTCGTGCTTCAGATCACCATGGGCAACCCCCAGGGACAGCAGCGAGAGGCTCATCCTGGCGAAGGCGCGGGTCAGAGCCGCCATCCCCTTGCGATTTTCCTTCGCGCACAGGAACGCGACCGTCTCCCCAAGCGTCCGGGCCTCGATCCAGGGCATGACGGCGACCGGATAGGTGGCGCTTCTGGCTACTCTGGAGGTCACGAACAGCTCCTCCGGCAGATAGCGGAGCGTGATGAAACAGTTTGCGGAGGAGCGGGCCATGAACTGGCTGATGGCATCATGGCGACGGTGAATCTCCGGCAGGTCGCGAATGAAGCACTTGATGGCGACCGCCTCGCCATCGACCTCGGCCTTGAAAACGGCGGCAAAGTTGCCGGCCTTGAAGTAGGGGGCCCCGCTTCTGTCCACGACGGGTCGCGGCTTCAGAGTCGTGAAGCGGGAGGCGGCGTTGCGCATCGCGGTCTTGTAGTCGCTGATGATAGGATAGGTCATCGGCCGCTCCTCAACTCAGACCCCTCCGGAGGATTGGCAACCTCAACGAAAGCCATCCCCCTCACCCCAGGGCTGAAACGACGCCGCCGGCCGGGTTCCGATGTCCAGAAGCCGGATCAGGGCCAGGGCGTCGGCATTGAACGCCACCCCGCGAATCGTCGGCGTCGTGGCCAGGTCACGGTCAAAAATCTCGCAAATGATGGCGCGGTGCCGGTCGGCCAGTTCGCTCGACATCTCGAATAACAGGCGGGCGTATGGATCACGGGGAAGCTGCATCGGGCTCCAGGGAAATACTACCGGCTGCCCGTTGTCCCCGGAAATGTGACAGTTGATCAGCAGGACATTGCCGTCACTGGTCCTGAGACTGGTCAGGCGCCGGGCGGTGAGGAGCAACTCCTCTTCCGAGGCGACGTCGTTGGCCATCCCGTCGGTGATGTTGATCACCATCGGCGGATAGGAATTGGGATGCTTGTAGATCCACTCCTCCAGGGTCTGCCGCGCCAGGAGAAACGCCGCTTTCATGGGCGTGCTCTCGTAGGCGGCCGGACTCAGCCAGCGGGACACGGTAACCGTCTCGCGCTGGGTCTCGCCCCGTATCTCGGTGGTGACCTCTTTTTCCTCAAGCTGGGCATTGGCGGCAACTTCCGAAATCGGCACCATCTTGCGACCGGCCAAACTGCCTTCCCAGCAGAACGCCGGGCGATTGGTGCGGCCATACCCGATGACTCCGATCTCGAAATAATCGCGAACCCCCTCGTCCCGCATGCAGCGGTTGACCAGTTCCTCGATCGCACCGTTGACCGCGGCGGCCACGGCCGAGGCGCGCTTCACCTCCCGCCCCGTCTCGTCGACACCGAACGGTTTGTTCATGGACATGGACTGGTCGATCAGAAAAAGAAACGCCCCCGGAGACTCGCGGCTTATGTCCTGCGAATATGCCATCGACCGAATACCCTGTCCTTGCGTTGATCCGAAACCCCTCTTCCTGGCACCGAAGCCCCGCTTCCGCTTATCCGGAAGGAGCGGACCCCCCGAGTCGCGGAGAGATACTACGGTAGAGTATCAGGTTTTGGGAAGGGTTTGCCGCGAAAAAACCAGAACGCCCGGAAACCGGAATCACCCGGGCCTCCTGAACCTGTCAACGACCATTTTTCAAGCAGCCCAGGTCCCGGTAGGGCCCTATCCCGGATTCGCGACTTTTACCAGGTAGCACCCGGCGTCGATCCCGGGGCCGGTACGATCGTTGTCACGCCGCCACTTGCGGGTCACGCGGGCGAACCTGAAGCGCTGCGGGTCGATGGAGGGATGGGTGCGGATCTCCTCCAGCACGAGAACCTCCCCAGGCTTGGCGATCGGCTCCAGACGGGCTTCCACGCCGATGGAGTCGACCAGAAGCTCGTGACGGTCCGCCTCGGCATCGACACGAACCGTCGCCGTTGCCCACGTGATCACCACATGAGCCACCACATTCAGGCCACTAAGAACGTGTACGTACCGCTCGGCGCACAACATGGCATCATTCGGATTCTCGAACGCCGCCATCACGGCGTTGGTCTTGCTGGCCATGTAGACGCTGACGTCGTCCCCCAGGAAATGCTTGTTGTAGCGGCTCAGGAGATCCAGAAGATCTGCCCGGTCGGTCGCGTTTCTTTCGTGAAGCCCGCTTACGAAGAGCGACAGGACGGCGAAGCTGCCGGTGTGGTACTCGAAAACATTCTCTTCATTGAAGGTGGGCCGGAACGGCTCCGGCCCGGCGGAGTCGTTCGAGGAATCTTCTTCGTTCTCTTCCTCGAACGTCTCGTCCTCAAAGGACTCCTCTTCCTCCTCGAACGCTGCCTCTTCTTCCGTCTCGGCGTCCTCGGAAATCGCGTCCTCTTCCAGTTCGTCCTCGAAGGATTCGTCCTGGGCCGCGAGCGCGTCAGGATCCTCCTCGGATTCCGTCTCCATGTCCTCGTCCGGAGCGTCGGACAAGGGCTCCTCATCGTCCCACGCCTCCTCCGGCGCGGCCTCGTCCTCGGCGAGAGGCTCCTCCGCCACCGGAGCCGGGAACGGAGCCACCGGCGAGGGACTGGGAGGCGAGGGGTCACCGCCGGTGTCCAATGCCTCTTCCACCGCGGCGGGAACGCCACCGCCTCTCCGGCGGACACGGAAACTCTGCATGTTGGTGCCACTCAGATCGGCACCTTCGAACTTGACGCCACTGGTATCGGCATCAACCATGTTGGCGCCGCTGAGGTCGGAGTCCCGGAAATCGGCCCCGGCCAGAACGGCCCCGCTGAAATTGGCCCCCGACAGCCGCGCGCCCGTCAGATGGGCCCCGGCCAGGTTGGCCCCCGTCAGGTCGGCACCGTTGAGATTGGCCTTGCCCACCAGCCGCGCCCCGGCCAGGTTGGCCCTGCGCAGGTTGCTGCCGGCGAAATTGGTCCTGAGAAGATAGGAACCAGCCAGATTGGCCCCTTCGAGATTGGCCCCGGCGACGGTGGCTTCTTCGAGATTGGCCCCGGCCAGATTGGCCCCCTTGAGATTGGCTCCGCTGAGATCAGCCTTCTTCAGATTGGCCATGGACAGGATAGCCTGGCCCAGATCCAGACCGGCCAGGTCCGCTCCCCTGAGGTCAGCCTGACTGAGATCGGGAAGGGATTCGGGATCCTCCTTGCGCCAGGCATTCCAACGGCTCGCACCCTGCGCAACCCCTCGGAGGTGGTGGACGTTGGACATATTGCGGTCACCTGCTGCCTTGCCTGAATACCAGCACATGCCAGTATAGCGTAGCGAATGGTTAACGCACCGTCAAATTACGGCACCGCACCTCTCTTTTTTGGAATCGTGGCAACGCGATGACAGGGGGCTGTCGTCGATAGCCATGAGAACGGTTGCCGAGGCCGGCCGGAACGACGATAATGTCCTTCCGCAGGATGTTTTCCGTCCTTGATCCCCAGGATTGCCGGTTCCCTATGGTTCATCCCGAATGCCGCAGGTGTCGCGATCAGGCGATGTGGCTTGACCTTTACGTCAGCATCGGTCTTGCGATCTTCAAGTCGGTCATGGGGGTGATGACGGGCAGCATGGCCCTCAGCGCTCATGGCCTGCACTCCTTCGCCGATTTTCTGACCAAGGGGATCGTCCTGGTCAGCACGAAGGTTTCCTCCTGGCCGGCGACTCGCCGTTTCCCTTACGGGTACGGAAAGATCCAGTTTCTGTCGTCCGCCTTCGTCGGCCTCAGTCTGCTGCTGGGCTCCAGCCTGTTTCTGTTCTCCAACATCGAGCACATCAACAAAGGACTGCTGGAGGTGCCAAGCCCCATCGCCATCGCCGGAGCCCTGGTGGCAGCGCTGGCCAGTACCCTGATGTACCGCTATCTCCACTGCGTGGGGGTGCATAACAACAGCGCCGCCATCGCCGCCGCCGCCCTGGAAAACCGGAGCGATGCCCTGTCGGCCGGGGCCGTGCTGGTCGGCGTGCTGTTCGCCAACATCGGCTGGCCGGTTGGCGATCATCTGGCCGCCATCGTCGTCTCCTTTCTGGTTCTGAAAGCCGGACTTTCCATCACCACCAGCAGCTTCAGCGGCCTGATGGATGCCTCCGTTCCGGCCGAGGTGATCGATCGGGCGAGACGAATCGCCCTGCAAACGGAGGGCGTGTCCATGGTGGCGGACGTGCGGGGCAGGAAGTTGGGGGAGACCTGGGAGATCGATATCATCATCGCCGTGGCGGGCGAGGTATCGCTGTTGCACACCTACGAGGTCACCCGGAACCTGCGACGGCGCATCCACGCGGAAATCCCGCACACGGGGGACATCCGCGTCTCCCTGGTGCCGGACGCGACACGGCTCCTGACCCACGAGGCGTCTGCTCCACCGCCGCCCGCCGAACCACCGGTCATCACGATCTAGTGGCCTGCGTCCCCATGAGAAATTCGGGATGGCCCGCGCGGACTACAGGTTCCAGTAGCCGCAGGCCTGCCGAATCTTGCCGATCAGGGCCGATTTGGTGACGGGCAGGGACACGATCGCCGAGACTCCCCCCCGTTTTCCGACGCCGTAGAGGCACTCGCTCTTGTGGAATGCCAGCGCCAGCACCGGTACGGTGCTGTGTCGGTTGCCGACATCGTCCCGCAGCATCTTCACGAAACCGATTTCCTCGTTCGTTCCCTTATGCAGGAAAACCAGAATCAGGTCGATCTGGCCTCTGTCCCCGTCCTGGAGGATCGAGAGGGCGGAGCTGGAGTTGTCGGCCCGATGGATGCGCATGGAAGGTGACGTCGCCCCGGCCAGCAGACCCTCAAGGATCGCATGCACCGAATCCTTGGCGCAGACCGACAGGACGTTCATCCGGTCATCCCCGAGTTCCATCAGCAGGGCCACCTGGCCTTTGTGAGGGGCGAGTCGCTTTTTTGCCGTCTCGGGAACGGGAACCTTGTTTTCATTGCAGCGGTGGACCAGGGCCTTGATCACCTGGTCATGGCTGAACGACATCGTCAACGTATGCCCACCGGAGGCGGAGAGGTGAAGCATGACCGGTTTGTCGAGGGCGGCATCGAACAGGACGTCCTCCGACGTAACCTCCGGGATGTCCCCACCGGCGACGGCACCCTGGCCACGCAGCGCCTGGGCAACCTCGGTCAGGGAAAAAACGATGGACCGCCGCTCCATAACCATCGACTCAACATACCTTTCTCGGAAAACCCGTGTCCGACCAACCCGTCACCACGACGATTGCCCATGATATTTGGGCAAGATAGGATGCTCGGGCGGCCGATGTCACGACGGAAGGTCATAGTCCTGCCGTTCGGTATAAGGCACACCGGAATCGCGTGCAATCTCACCCGATCGACGGATCGGAGCCCTGACGGGAGGGAATACCGTGAAAGACGAGACAGGATGGGATCGCCGGTTCGAATCGCATCAGTTTCTCTGTTTCGGTCAGAACACGCACCTGTGGCGCATGGTGCGGGAGATGTTGCGCGGCACCGGAGCCGCCGATCTGATTACGGTGGGACGGATGGAGGAAGCTTTCGCGGTATTGCGACAAACGCCGCCACAGGCGGTATTGATCGAGATCGCAGGTCCGCTCACCCTCGCCGAGGGACTGATCCGTACCATCCGACGGGCCCCGCGGCCCCACCTCGCGATGCTCCCGGTCGTCGTGCTGACCTCCCAGGATGAGTCTGATTTTCTTGGTCGGCTGCGAGATTCCGGCGTGAACGAGGTTGTTGCGATGCCACTGTCGCGCAACGCGCTGCTGAGCCGTCTGGACGCGGCAGTCCATCACCCGCGTCCCTTTCTCCGTCTGCCGAGCTACCTGGGGCCGGATCGACGACGGGAAACGGCGGAAGACTACCTCGGACCCAGACGGCGCGAACTGGATCGTCTGATCCAGGAAATGGAGGCCGCCCAGGCTCAGGAGGAAGAACGGGAGACGATGGACCGGCAGGATGAAATCGAAATGGCAGCCTTTCTGTGCGACACCACGGTGGCGGAGATGACGACCATCCTGGAACGCGAGCCCGGCTTCGCCTCCTTTCTCAGCGGCGGCGATATGGAAGAGGCGCACTTCACCGAGGAGGACATTCCTCCGGACGAGGTTCCGGAAACGGAACTTCCCGCGGAGCACCCGCCGGCGGTCGAAGAAGGGGCCATGTCCCAGGAGCGGCTGTCCGGCCTTCTGAAGCGTGGCCGGAAGTAATGCCGGCCTGTAATACCAACGGTACGAGGCCTTGACTCGTGCCGTTGGTATCGAGCCCGCGCGGCACCTGAGCAAAACCCGCTCCGCACGAAGTCAGAACTTCGTGCGGATGGTATAATACCAGACCGAGATGAGCTTGACTCATCACGGTCTGGGAATGGCGCATTGAGCGCCCGCGCGATCGTTC